>CBFGYW010000281.1:0-3053 GCA_965653085.1 uncultured Salinimicrobium sp. | reverse complement strand
ATAGACGTTTTTGTACTAAGGGCTTTAGCAGGGAATCTGCAATTTTTCCGGAAGGTTATTTTTAAGCTAATTCAGGGATTCACGGGTTGCAATTCAGCAGGTTCTATAAAAAAATGCTGTATCTTTGCGGCCCGAAAAACAGCATAAATAAAATTAAATAATATTATAAAAAATGACGAAGACTTTTGATGTACTGATCGAGATCCCAAAGGGAAGCAGGAATAAATATGAATATGATTTTAAACTGAAGAAACTGCGTTATGACAGGATGATCTTCTCCTCCATGATGTATCCTGCCGATTACGGTTTCATTCCTGAAACTCTGGCTCTTGACAGCGACCCGCTGGATGTTCTGGTACTGGTGACCGAGCCAACCTTCCCCGGATGTGTTATGGAGGTGAAACCAATCGGGGTATTCCACATGGCTGATGAGAAAGGTCCGGATGAAAAGATCATCTGTGTCCCTGTATCCGATCCTATCTGGAATCGCCTGAATGACCTTTCAGATGTGAATGGGCACCTGATCAAGGAGATCGAGCATTTCTTCAAGGTGTACAAGGATCTTGAACAGAAGAAAGTGGACGTTGAAGGTTGGGGAGATGTAAAGGAAGCGCAGGATATTATTGAGCAGTGCCTGCAGCGTTACAAAGACAGCAACGGAGAAAAAGGGCATTTCGGAATCGAATAACAAAGATCCTTATTTGTTGATGATATTAAAAGCAATAACCTGAAACGTTATTGCTTTTTTAATTTATAACGTTTTGTTAACTTAGGCGGCAACTAAATCTAATTAACAAAACTATTCTATGGAATCATTTATGATCTGGATGCCGATTGTTCTGGCATTATTGGGCCTGGCGTTTATGTGGGCCAAACGCTCCTGGGTGTTGAAACAGGATGCAGGGGACGGGAAAATGGCAGATATTGCCGACCATATCTATGAGGGAGCCCTTGCCTTTCTTAAAGCTGAATACAGACTGCTTACCTTTTTTGTAATCGGCGCGAGTATCGTGCTGGCTATTGTTTCTTTTATTGTGCCAACCACTCACATCCTTATTGTGGTTGCTTTTATTTTTGGCGCCGTGTTCTCTGCCCTTGCGGGGAATATGGGGATGAAGATCGCCACTAAATCCAACGTAAGGACTACCCAGGCAGCCCGAAGCAGCCTGCCTCAGGCCCTGAAGGTTTCCTTCGGCGGAGGTACCGTTATGGGGCTTGGAGTTGCCGGACTTGCTGTGCTTGGGCTTACCGGGTTCTTTATCATCTTCTTCCACGTATTTATGGGTGGGGAATGGACTGATACCCACCAAATGACAATAGTGCTGGAGACGCTTGCGGGATTCTCCCTGGGAGCTGAATCCATCGCCCTTTTTGCCAGAGTGGGTGGAGGGATTTATACCAAGGCAGCTGACGTGGGGGCCGACCTGGTGGGTAAGGTAGAAGCAGGAATTCCCGAAGATGATCCTCGAAACCCTGCAACCATTGCAGATAACGTGGGAGATAACGTGGGAGACGTTGCCGGAATGGGCGCCGACCTCTTTGGAAGTTATGTGGCTACCGTTCTTGCTGCCATGGTACTTGGAAACTATGTGATCAACGATATGGGCGGAGATATTACTTCTGAAGGTTTCGGAGGAATAGGCCCCATTCTTTTGCCAATGGCTATTGCGGGGGTTGGAATCATCATTTCGATCATAGGAACCCTTCTGGTAAAAATTAAAGACAACAAGGCCAGGGAAGCGGAAGTGCAGGGAGCCCTGAACAGAGGAAACTGGGTTTCCATTGTCCTGGTAGCACTGTCCTGCCTACTGCTGGTAAGATGGATGCTTCCTGAAACCATGGAAATGGAATTCTTCGGAGAGGGCATCAGGGAGATCTCCTCCTGGAATGTGTTCTTTGCCACCCTTGTGGGACTGGTAGTTGGGGGAGTAATTTCTTCCGTCACCGAATATTACACAGGGCTGGGTAAAAAACCCGTACTGGCTATTGTTCAGAAATCCAGTACAGGGGCAGGAACCAATATTATTGCCGGTCTTGCCACCGGGATGATCTCTACTTTCGCTTCGGTTTTACTATTCGCTATTGCTATCTGGGCCTCCTACGCCTTCGCAGGCTTCTATGGAGTTGCCCTTGCGGCATCGGCCATGATGGCTACCACAGCCATGCAGCTTGCCATTGACGCTTTCGGCCCAATTTCAGATAACGCGGGAGGGATCGCCGAAATGAGTGAACTTCCGGGGGAAGTGAGAGAGCGTACCGATATCCTGGATTCAGTAGGTAACACAACTGCCGCCACCGGAAAAGGATTTGCCATCGCCTCTGCCGCCCTTACTTCCCTTGCACTGTTTGCAGCTTATGTGACCTTCACAGGAATCGATGGGATTAATATCTTCAAGGCTCCGGTTCTCGCAATGCTTTTTGTCGGAGGAATGATCCCGGTAGTTTTTTCTGCCTTGGCCATGAATTCAGTAGGAAAGGCTGCAATGGAAATGGTATATGAGGTGCGCCGCCAATTCAGGGAAATTCCCGGAATCATGGAAGGAACCGGAAAACCGCAGTACGACAGGTGTGTGGAAATATCCACCAAAGCTGCTTTAAAAGAAATGCTGTTGCCAGGTCTTCTGACTATCGGGTTCCCAATAGTGATCGTACTTGTTCCAATGCTTTTCGGATATGAAAACAGACTAATTGCTGAGATGCTTGGAGGATATATGGCAGGGGTAACCGTAAGTGGGGTACTCTGGGCCATCTTCCAGAACAACGCTGGAGGAGCCTGGGACAACGCAAAGAAATCTTTTGAAGCTGGGGTGATGATCAACGGGGAAATGACTTACAAAGGCTCTGAAGCCCATAAGGCTGCCGTGACAGGTGACACTGTTGGGGATCCATTTAAAGACACCTCGGGCCCTTCCATGAATATCCTTATCAAGCTTACCTGTCTTATCGGGCTGGTGATCGCTCCAATCTTAGGGCAGGAAATGCCTGAAGCTACGACTCCCGTAATAGAGGAGCAGAGCGTAGAGGCCGGAGCCAAGGATACCCCTGAAATGGCT
>CBFGYW010000280.1:0-3087 GCA_965653085.1 uncultured Salinimicrobium sp. | reverse complement strand
ACTGCTCGCAGAGAACGGAAAGAACGGAAGAAGAACCGGTTTAGGTTTCACCGCCCTTGCTGATGCTGTTGCAGGTTTAGGATTAAAATTCGACACCCCCGAAGCCCTGGAAGCCATCGATAAGATCATGCAGACCAAGCTTCGCGGAGAGTTCGACAGCAGCATCGACATGGCTATCACCCGCGAACCCTTCAAAGTATTCGATCCTGCCGTGGAAGAGAAATCTGATTTCGTACAGATGCTGAAGAATGAATTCCCCGATATCTACGGAAGAATGATGCAGCACGGCCGAAGGAACATTTCCATCAGCACCGTAGCCCCAACCGGAAGCCTTAGTATGCTGGCGCAGACCTCTTCAGGAATTGAGCCTGTATTCATGCTTTCCTATAAAAGACGCAGAAAAGTAAACGCATCTACCGATAATGCCAAGGTCGCTTTCGTTGACGATACTGGAGATGCTTTTGAAGAGTTCACTGTCTACCACCCTAAGGTGAAAACCTGGATGGATGCATCAGGAAAAGAAGAGATTGCCGAAAGCCCTTACGCAGGAGCCACAGCTTCAGAGATCGACTGGCAGATGAGGGTTGAGATGCAGGCCCTGGTGCAAAAATACACCACGCACTCCATAAGCTCCACCATTAATCTGCCTACCGATGTGAGTCAGGAAAAGGTGAGTGACATCTATATCGAATCGTGGAAGCAGGGACTTAAAGGTATCACAGTATATCGCGATGGTTCCCGAAGTGGGATCCTGGTATCTTCAGACGACAAGAAAAAGGAAAAGAAACCAGCAACCAACGAGGAAGTATTTTCAGAAACCTTTGCTCCAAAGCGTCCTGCCAAGATAGAGGCCAAGATCGTGCGTTTCAACAACGAGAACGAGAAATGGATCGCGGTGGTAGGCTTGCTGCACAACCGCCCCTACGAGATCTTCACCGGAAAAATGGAAGATGTTTTCAACCTTCCAAGCTGGGTGACCGACGGATGGGTGATCAAGGCCAGAAACGAGGATGGCACCTCCCGCTACGACTTCCAGTTCAGCGACAAGCACGGGTACAGGGTTACCATTGAAGGGCTTTCGAGATCCTTCAACGAGGAATTCTGGAACTATGCGAAACTGATCTCCGGAGTACTGCGCCACGGAATGCCTATCCCTTACGTGGTTGACCTTATCAACAACCTGAACCTGTTCGACGAGAACATCAACACCTGGAAAGCCGGAGTGGTACGTGCCCTGAAACAGTTCGTGCCCAACGGAACCGCTGCTGCCGACAAGAAATGCGAGGAATGCGGTGACCCGGAAGGGATCATCTTTTCTGAAGGCTGTCTTGAGTGCAAGAGCTGCGGCTACTCCAAGTGCGGATAATCTAACCAGTACTTTATACAAAAGCCCCAAAGGTTCCCGTAACCTCTAGGGCTTTTTTTATTTAAGGGAAACCAGATAGGATTTCCAAAGAGCTAGTTATGGACGAGTGCATGCCCTTTTCTTCAGGATTTATCTCTACCAAGGTTTTCTTACCTCCAGGGGAGGTCAATCTTTGTAGAAAACGCACCACCCACACTCAGTAACTCTGGAAGAGCGGCACCTCTGTCCCTGGAGTCGTGCCTTCGGCTTAGCTTTTCCCTACCATCTCCATATATAACAGGGGGATTAGCCGTTATAAACAGGCTCTATACAGGGGTTTAAGGCCTCATATACCTGTATACCCCCTGTTTAGGGGCTGTTTAGGGGCTGTTTAGTATGGAGATGGTAGGTAGGAATTACTAGTTAAACTGGTTGACGGTCTTCCTTAAAGCCGTTAAATTGGTAAGGAGTCGCTCCAGATACTGCAGGTCCAGCATATTGGCACCGTCGCTCTTTGCGTTGGCAGGATCGAAGTGGGTTTCGATGAAAATCCCATCGGCTCCTGTGGCTATCCCGGCGCGGGCGATGGTTTCTATCATATCGGGCCGGCCTCCGGTGACGCCGCTGCTCTGGTTGGGCTGTTGCAGGGAGTGGGTGACGTCAAGCACTGTGGGTGCAAACTGCCTCATCGTGGGGATGCCCCTGAAATCGACGATCATATCCTGATATCCGAACATGGTTCCACGATCTGTCACCATTACCTGTTCGTTATTGCAGTCGGTCACTTTGGTGACAGCGTGCTTCATACTCTCGGGGCTCATGAACTGGCCCTTTTTCAGGTTCACCACTTTCCTGGTTTCAGCGGCAGCGACCACCAGGTCGGTCTGGCGCACGAGGAAGGCGGGAATCTGAAGCACGTCCACATACTCAGCAGCCATGGCAGCATCGCTGATTTCGTGGATATCGGTCACTGTAGGCACTTTAAAGGTCTCAGATACCTTCCGAAGGACTTTCAGGGCTTTCTCGTCACCAATACCCGTAAAACTGTCTATACGGCTGCGATTCGCCTTTTTAAAGGATCCTTTAAAGATCCAGGGGATCTCCAGTTTATCGGTTATCTTCTGGATGCTTTCAGCAATGCGCAGGGCCATCTCTTCCCCTTCAATGGCACAGGGGCCAGCAAGGAGGAAAAAGTTTCCGGAATCGGTATATTTCAACTGAGGGATTTTGTCTAATTTCATATCAGCATATTTCCCGCAAAGATACCGTTTTTGAAATTTCCGGAATATTTATTTATCAGCTGCAGGATCTTCGACATTGAATTCTATGCCTTCTTCCAGGGAGTCCTCCTCCTCAAGGGGCGGACTGATGGCGTAGCCCATCTCGCGGATGATCTTGTTGTTATCGTAATAGAAATAGGCTTTTGTGACCTTGTTATCTTCTATTTTAAGGGCGAGGTGATAAGGAAACCTGATGGTTTCGCCATTGGTGAAACTTAGGGTGTTCATACCCCAGTGGTACACCCAGTTCCCTTTTCGGGGGCCCTGGTTGAAGGATACCGCCAGCCAGGTTCCCTCGTCGAGATCGGGTTTGGCCTTGTCGCTGCCTTTGGTCCAGTAGGCAATGGTATTGTCTACATCAAGGCTGTCGAAGCTCGCCAGGCCATATATGGTAGCATCGGGATCGAGGAAACTTCTTAGCTTTTCCCATTCTTGTTCTTCATAGGCATCAACGGTTGCCTT
>CBFGYW010000279.1:0-3093 GCA_965653085.1 uncultured Salinimicrobium sp. | reverse complement strand
GGCGTGGATCCCGGAATAGACCATATGAGTGCGATGCAGGTGATAGACCGCATCCGCGATCACGGGGGAAAGATGCTGCTGTTCGAATCCTTCTGCGGGGGGCTGGTAGCTCCCGAAAGCGATACCAACCTCTGGAACTACAAGTTCACCTGGAACCCCCGGAACGTTGTGGTTGCAGGCCAGGGTGGGGTAGCGAAGTTCATTCAGGAGGGGAAATTCAAATATATCCCCTATAATAGGCTCTTCAGAAGAACAGAATTCCTCGAGATCAAGGGCTACGGGAAATTTGAAGTGTACGCCAACAGGAATTCCCTGCAGTATAAAAGCGTCTACGGACTTGACAACATCCTCACCCTCTATCGCGGAACCATCCGCAGGGTAGGTTTCAGCAGGGCCTGGAATATGTTCGTACAGCTGGGGCTGACAGATGACAGTTACACCATAGAGAATTCAGAGAATATGAGCTACCGCGAGTTCATCAACTCCTTCCTGCCCTACTCCCCTACCGATTCGGTAGAACTGAAACTGCGGCACAACCTGAAGATCGACCAGGACGATATCATGTGGGAGAAGCTGGAAGAGCTGGATATTTTCAATCCGAATAAAAAAGTGGGGCTTGCCAACGCTACTCCTGCCCAGATCCTTCAGAAGATCCTGATGGAGAAATGGAGCCTCGCCGAAGACGATAAGGATATGCTGGTGATGTACCACAAGTTCGGGTATGAGCTCAATGGTGAAAAGAAACAGATCGACTCCACGATGGTGAATATCGGGAAAGACCAGAGCCACACTGCGATGGCCCGCACCGTTGGCTTGCCTGTCGGAATGGCGACCCTGCGGATCCTAAACGGAAATATCAATACCCCCGGAGTCCAGCTGCCAATAAACCGGGAGGTTTACGAGCCTATCCTGAAGGAGCTCGAGGACTATGGGATCATCTTCAGGGAGGAGGAAAAGGAGTACCTGGGGTACAATCCTGAAGGCGGCGTGGGAAATTAGATTCTTTTAGAAGCGACTACTTGGAATAATTCTAAATAAGACTTATTTTTGCTCCCGTAATGAATGTACTCTACGACTCCAGTCACTTTCAATGCTACCAGTGCGATTCCCAGCGCTGTTTTTTCCTCACTTTTGAGGGAAAGACAATCCAGCTGTCCTGCTGCCAGCTCCTCGCCTTCCGTACGAAGGTAAGCCGACTGGACCTCAACTCGCATTTTAACGGGGAGAATGTCCACGGAATTGAGATCCTGAGCCTCTGCAACCGGGAGCACATCCTTATCCTCGATACCCACCAGCTCATCGACCTGAAGCAGCTGGTAAAGGTTACATTCGGGATGTTTGAGCTGAACGACCTGGTATAGAACTTCAGAACCTTCCATTGATTTAGACTTCTTCTAAATATCGCCTTCCGCAGGCTTCACATTGCTATTTTCCTTATTTTTATAGAAAACAAGAAGCAATGAAAGATCTGGTTCGACAAAAATTAGCGATCAATGTGGATATCATGGACCTGTTGAATGAACAGATCCAGAAAGAAGCACATTCCTCCTCGGCCTACCTTGCCATGGCCTCGTGGTGTGACCAGAACGGTTTACCCCACAGCGCCGGCTTTTTCTACAAGCAGAGCCTCGAGGAGCGGGAACATATGATGAAGATCTTCCGGTTCATCAACGATAACGGAGGTACCGCCTATTCGCCTGAAGTGAAGAATATCATGCACGAGTTCAATTCCCTGGAAGAAGTCTTCCAGACTGCCCTCTCGCAGGAGATCAGTATCACCAAATCTATTCACAACCTGGTGCACAACTGCAGAAAACGCCAGGATCTATCCACGGAATACTTCCTGCAGTGGTTCATTCACGAACAGATGGAAGAGGAACAGAAGATGCGCAGGGTGCTGGATCTTTTCGATGTTATGGGGAAAGACGGGATTGCGCTGAAGCTTATTGATGAGCGGGTGAATGAAGCGTGAGTTTTTAGTTAAGAGTTAAGAGTTATGAGTTAAGAGTTTCGGGGTGCGAGGTACGTGGTACGAGGTACGGGGTGCGAAGAGATTGGAACTCAAATGAAAAAAAAAGGCTGCCTATTGGCAGCCTTTAAAGTTTTTACTGTTGGGGGTTATTCCCTTCCACCGAGGTAGATGCTCAGGAAGTATAGAAGGGTGGCTAAGGATCCTACTGCAGCGACCACATAAGTTCTTGCAGCCCATTTCAGGGAATCTTCAGCAGCGGCGTGTTCCCTTGGATTCAGCATGTTTCCTGTCTCCAGCCACACCAGGGCTCTTTTACTTGCATCGTATTCCACGGGAAGCGTGATGAAGCTGAAAAGGGTTCCCATCGCGTACATGATGATACCAATCAGCAGCACTGTCTGTCCCACGTTAAAGGACACCATCGTCATCAGGATAAGTCCTCCCATAATGGCCCAGGTGGAAAACTGCGATGCTACCTGAACTACTGGTACCAGATTGCTGCGCATCTTCAGCCAGCCATAAGCTTTGGCGTGCTGCACCGCGTGCCCGCATTCGTGGGCAGCTACAGCGGCAGCGGCAGCGTTGCGTTGGGTATAAACTGCTTCACTAAGGTTCACAGTCTTCTTGGCAGGATTGTAATGGTCTGTCAGCATTCCCGGAGTGGAGATTACCTTTACATCAAAGATTCCGTTATCGTGCAGCATCTGTTCTGCGATTTCCTTCCCGCTCATCCCGTTTTGAAGGTGAACCTTGGAGTAGTGTTTGAATTTGCTCTTCAGCTTATTGCTCACATATAGGCTCACAAGAAATATGAGTCCGGCAATAATATAATATCCCATCATAATGTTTCTAATTTATAGCAAACATAAGCAAAAAGCCCGCCAATTCGTACGTCTGGCAGAAAGCTGAAATTTTGTCTGATTTGAGGTATGGGAACCGTTATGGACCCGACAGCTATCGGGGTGAGATTTCGGCCCTGGTGGCGCTGCGACCTGAAGATCACCAGCAGCGAATTCGCCAGATCATCGTTTTATTATTGCCGAGTCATTTCAGAGTCATTCGCGACTCATTTGCGGGTTCAAGTCGCAGATGACTCGGCAATGACTCGCGAATGACTCGCG
>CBFGYW010000278.1:0-3145 GCA_965653085.1 uncultured Salinimicrobium sp. | reverse complement strand
CCTCAAAATCTGGAAATCATAGAAGCACCCACTTCTAAGATCACTTCCGTGGATTTTGACAATATAGTTTTCGGAAATGTTTTCACTGACCATATGATGGTCTGCGACTATAAGAACGGAGCGTGGCAAAACCCCCAGATCAAACCTTACGGACCTATCGAACTAGCACCCTCGTCCCGGGTATTTCATTACGGACAGGCCATTTTTGAAGGGATGAAGGCTTTTAAGGATGATCAGGACCAGGTATGGCTTTTCCGTCCTATGGAGAATATCGAAAGGTTCAACAGATCTTCCAAACGCCTTGCAATTCCGGAATTTCCTAAGGATGTCTTCCTGGAAGGGCTCGAGGTTCTGCTGAATATGGACAGGGAATGGATCCAGAAAGGTTTCGGAAATTCCCTATATATTAGACCCTTTGTCATCGCTACCGAACCGGGAGTATCAGCATCCCCTTCCAATGAATACAAGTTTATGATCATCTGCTCCCCGGCCAAAGCCTACTACAGCGGCGAGGTGAGGGTGGTTTTTGCTGAAGAATACAGCCGTTCAGCTAATGGAGGGGTTGGATATGCCAAGGCAGCAGGAAATTACGGAGCCCAGTTCTACCCTACCAATCTTGCAAAGGAGCAGGGCTTTCAGCAGGTGGTATGGACCGATGCCAGCAGCCACGAGTATCTCGAGGAGGCGGGTACCATGAATGTATTTTTCAGGATTGGGGACAAGATCCTTACTGCCCCCCTCAGCGACAGGATCCTTGACGGGGTTACCAGAAAAAGTGTCCTGACCCTTGCTGAAGACAACAACATTGAAGTGGAGGTACGCCGGGTGAAGGTCGCCGAGGTGGTCGAGGCCGCAAGAAACGGGGAGCTGAAGGAGATGTTTGGCTCCGGGACCGCTGCAACTATAAACCCTATTAAGGGATTTGGATATAAAGGGGAGAAATTTGAGCTTCAGGATCAGGATGATTCCTATGCCAGACTCTTTAAAACCAAATTAATGGAGATACAGTACAACAAATCGGAAGACAAATTTGGATGGAGACATCTTGTTGAGAAAAACTAGTCTCATCCTGTATATATTAGTTTTAAAATCGCCCTCCCGGGGCGATTTTATTTTTCCAGGATGCTCTTGATATCCGGCTTGAAGTAGCCAGGACCTTTAAGCACCTTTCCGTCCTCGCGGTAGATTGGTTTTCCATCGGCACCCAGTTTGCTCATATTGCTTTTCTGGATCTCCTCGAATACCTCCTCTATCTTGTGCTGCATCCCGTGTTCTATAATGGTACCACAGAGAATGTAAAGCATATCTCCTAGGGCATCTGCCACCTCCACTAGATCGTTGCTGTTAGCTGCCTCCAGGTACTCCTCGTTCTCTTCCTTCATCAGCTCATACCGCAGTTTATTCTTTGCTGCTCCCAGATCTGCTAAAGGTTTTTCCTGGATTCCCAGACCAAAGGCGGTATGAAACTGATGGACGGCACTTATTCTTTTTTTCATTGTCAATAGCCTTAGATAGGTTAACTTCGCATAAAAATAAATAAAATGTTCTCTACCGGACAATTAATCTTTGCAGCCATCTTTTTTGTGGTCTTTGTTGCTGTAATTGTTTACTCCTACCGCAGGGATATTAAACTTCATAGAAAATATTATAAAGGAACCATCTATGTCTTTGTGGCCTTTATCTTATTTATGGTTCTTCTATTTGTTCTAAAAACACAGCTGAGATACTAGTTATCTCACCTAGCTTTGGAGTCTCCCCTATTTAAAATTAAAAAAGGCTATCCGTTTCCGGATAGCCTTTAAATGATCGATTTAAATGAAATCTAGTTCTCGACTGGCAGGAAGCCAAAATCTTTTGAGTAATGCAGCATCTGCTCCTCGAAACTTGTTGGCTGAGTCACTTTTATGGAAATGATCTCTCCATTCTCATCCATTTCAGGAACTAGTACAGGATTAACAAATCCGCTGTATGGGGCTGCTTTAAACTGTTCATTGCGCTCCAATACATTGGCGTGGATCTCCTGATCTACCTTCACTCCGTAGTTCTCTACAAGATTCCTGGCAGCTTCGTAGTCACCTTCAGATTTAATTCTCTGGGTTTCCTTCAGCAGTTCTCCAAATAGCTCGCGTAGCCTTCCGTAATCCTTGATATCAAAATAGATCTTTCCATCTTTTTCAACTCTCTCGATCACGCCTTCTTCCTGGCCTTTTTCAAAAACCCACGCACTTACCCATTGTCGGTTACGCATATGAGCTTCCTCTACATCTGCACCTAATTCGAGACGGATAAGCTGGGTCATCAAACCATTTCTGATATATCCGTCATAAGCAGCTTTCCCTACTTTTTCGTAATCTTCCACCAATCCTAGTTCCTCAAGTTTTGGATCCATCAGGAAGTATAGTCCCACCAGGTCGGCTCTTCCTTCTTCCAAAGTAGAAGCGTAGCTTTTCAAGGTTTCTTTGGTTTCTCCAACTCCTGGATTGATCTGTCCGGAAGCGTGACCTACAACCTCATGAAGAGCGGTATGCAGCTTATCGGCCAGTTCACCATATTCTTCCTCAAGGGCAATCTCCTCTGCATCGTGAGCAAACTCCTGAAGCCTTCCAGTGCTCCCTGCATTGTTATAAGCATCGATGATGTTTCCGAGGGAAACAGATTTGGAGCCGTGCTCTTGTCTTATCCAGTTTGAGTTTGGCAGGTTAACCCCGATTGGAGTACTTGGAGAAGCATCTCCCGCCTCCCCGGCAACGATGACAGTTTTGTAGGTCACCCCTACCACTTCGTCCTTCTTGTGCTCTTCCATTAAGGGAGCATGATCTTCAAACCATTGTACGTTCTCTTCAAGAACCTGCATCTTTTGAGACATGTCGAAATCCTTTATCTGGACGATGTTCTCGTAAGATCCTTTGTATCCAAGAGGATCATTATAGACTTCGATGAAACTGTTGATATAGTCAATATTCCCCTCGGTGGCATTTACCCAGGCAATGTTGTAATCATCCCAGGTCTGAAGGTCTCCGGTGGTATAATATTCTATAAGTAGTCCAAGCGCTTCGGCCTGTTTTTCGTTTTCAGCAACCCCTTGGGCTTTCTTTAACCAGGAAATCACCTCATCAATGGCTTCACCATACATTCCGCCACTCTT
>CBFGYW010000277.1:0-3147 GCA_965653085.1 uncultured Salinimicrobium sp. | reverse complement strand
GCATCCGAGGTAAGTTACTTTTGATGTCATTAACGCACTACTTTAAGTTTCATGTCCTCCCCATATCTCAGGATATAGATTGCATTGTTTATATAGCTTCCCGTGGGGCTCTTTACGTAGTCAAACTTGTTTTCCACATATTCGGTGGTGCCTTCTTCATCCATTGAAGCCACCAGTCCTTCCGCAGTTGCAAGCCGCAGCAATACATCATATGTCACATCAAATCCCCGCACGGCATAAGTGTTAGGCACCACCCCATATTTCTTCTGATAAGCTGAAATAAAGGCGTTTCCTTTGGAATTAAATTCCTTGTCAACCGAAGGATAGGTAAATTTAAGATTTGTCAGATGGCGGTTGGAGATATTATCACTTTCAAATGACCCATTCCTGTTGGTGGTGAACAATACAATCTCATGATTACCCAACCTTGCATTCAAGGCAGTGGCAACATCACTGATTACAGAAATATTATCTGATTCCAGGATCACCCAGTTTGGCCTTCCGGGGACCAGGGCAGAGTTAAGTTCGCTCTTGCTCACAAAGCTGCCATCAATCGTACTCACAGTCCTGGAGTTTGTGAAGGTCGATAACAACTTCCTTTTCAGCTCCCCTTTGGCAGGATCAGCAATGATAATGATATTTTTTCCCGCAGAATTCTGTGAGATATACGAAATCATCGCCTGTTGCAGCAGCTCATCTGTTGGCCTTGCCTGCACGTAATTTTCAAGGGTGCGGGGCTCCTTCTTGGTCAAAGGAGAAACCACAGGAATTCCTTTTCCCCGAAGTTGCCCTACTGCCGCTTCGACGGTCGACTGTACCAAAGGCCCTATTACTGCATCTACATTAGCAAAGCTGTTCTGGCTTATGATGTTATTCACTTCATAAGCGCTTTGTTTGGTATCGTATACTCTCAGGTTGGTGGAGAGTCCAAGTGTTTTTGCTGAATCGACAGCCATCAGAACCCCACTGTAGAAGTCAAGGGAGATCTGCAGTACCCGGTCCTTTTTTATTCTTTCAGCAGCATTGGAAGTGGAGTCGGTAGTTACTATCTTATCCAAAGCGAATGGCAGCATCACCACTATATCCTTGGGCTGATAATCTGATATCCTGCTTTCCAGCTGGACAATATCCCCCGGAGAATATTCCACAGTATTTCGGGGAGCCTCGGGATTTGGAATTTTTAAAACCATCCCTGCCTTTAATCCGTCCCTTAGGGCTGGATTAAGGACTTCCAGGGAATCCCTGCTAATGCCCAGCTTGGTGGTCAGGCTATAAAGGGTTTCCTGGGGCTGCACCTGATAATATTTGAACAGGCGCTCGTCAAGAGGCTTTACAGGGTCTGCTTTTCTGATCTTTAAAACCATTCCCGGCTTTAAGGTATCTATCTCCGGATTCAGGTTTTCCAGTTCCTCAACCGACAAATTATATTTCCTCGAAATGGAATACATGGTTTCCTTCGGAAGGACCACGTGTTCCTTTACGCTCAATCCCAGCGGATTTTCTTCAGGATTCACAGACAATTCAACCGCAGCTGCCGGAATACTTACCGGAATGCGGATACGCTCTCCCTTTCGCAATTCTTCTGAATATAAATGGGGGTTGTGTTTCTTGATCTCGTCAACACTTACATTGTATTCCTGGGAAAGGCTGAATAAGGTTTCCTTACGCTTTACTTTATGCTCCTTATATTCGACATTAGCACTTTGAGGAGCAGCCTTTTGTGGAGCCGCATTAATGGGAACAACCAACTTACTGTTTACATTGATTCCTGATCGTGCATCTGGATTGTAAGTGTACAGGGTTTCCACAGAAATATTGTATTCCCTGGCGATGCTGGATAAGGTCTCCCCCTTCTGTACAGTATGATATTTGTACTGCTGCGCAAAAGCGGAAGCAATGGAAAGTTGAAAAAATAATCCGAGTAAAAGTAAGTATTTCATATTCTGTTTTTATTCCCACTCAATGGTGGCAGGTGGTTTTGAACTAATGTCATATACAACCCTGTTAACGCCTTTCACCCTATTAATTATTGTGTTAGACGTCTTCTGAAGAAAATCATACGGCAGGTTCACCCAGTCAGCTGTCATTCCATCGGTGGATTCAACGGCCCTCAGGGCCACCACCTTCTCATAAGTTCGCTCATCCCCCATCACGCCTACAGAATTCACGGGAAGCAGAATGGCTCCCGCCTGCCAGACCTTGTCGTAAAGCATCCAATCTTTCAGTCCGTTGATGAAGATAGCATCCACCTCCTGCAGCACCCGTACCTTTTCGGCAGTGACATCTCCGAGAATTCGGATTGCAAGGCCCGGTCCCGGAAAAGGATGTCTTCCAAGCAGCTCCTTATCTATACCAAGTTCGGCCCCTACCCTTCTCACCTCATCCTTGAACAGCATCCTCAGGGGCTCCACGATCTCGAGTTTCATGAAATCTGGCAGCCCTCCGACGTTGTGGTGGGACTTTATGGTTGCTGAAGGCCCATTTACCGAAATGGATTCAATGACATCGGGGTAAATTGTTCCCTGTGCCAGGTATTTTACATCGGTTAGTAGGTGGGCTTCATCATCAAAGACTTCAATGAACGTTTTCCCGATTGCCTTGCGTTTTCCTTCAGGATCGGATATACCAGCCAGGGCATCCAAAAAACGTGCCGAAGCATCTACCCCTTTCACGTTAAGTCCCATGTGCTTGTACTGGTCCAGTACATTTTCAAACTCATTCTTTCGTAACAACCCGTTGTTGACGAAGATACAATACAGGTTTTTACCGATAGCCTGGTGCAGAAGGACCGCTGCTACAGTGGAATCTACCCCACCACTAAGTCCGAGGACCACTTTATCGTTTCCTATTCGCTCCTTCAGACTTGAGACCGTCTCGTCAACGAAAGCTTCGGGAGTCCATTCCTGGGCCACCTTTGCAATTCTTACGAGAAAGTTCTCCAGTAACTGTTTCCCATCAGAAGAATGATATACTTCCGGGTGAAACTGAATGGCAAAAGTCTCTTCACCTTCAATCCTGTACGCCGCATTTAAAACATCGGGGGTACTGGCAAGCCGCACGCCGTTTTCAGGAAGCTCCTTAATTGTGTCACTGTGACTCATCCAGACCTGGGAAGAAGGGAGCAGGTTTTTGAACAGGTGGTCATCT
>CBFGYW010000276.1:0-3149 GCA_965653085.1 uncultured Salinimicrobium sp. | reverse complement strand
TTGGGATTATAAACCTGCACATAGAGTTCCTTCTCACCCGGCTCTGCCAATGCGTTGGAAGTGATTGCAAAGCAGGTCCTGATCTTGTCTACCCTACGAGTACGGTCGTTAACGATCAGTCGGCCACTGCTCCTTTCAATAACCCCTTCCCCGCGCAGGCCACTCAGCTTCAGCTGTGCTGCCATATCCACCTTGGTTTCGAGGTTTTGGTTGGAAGTCTTAAGCGAGTCTGCCATCCTCGTCCTTTCGAAGAGTACGTTATTGGTACTGTCAATTTCTGAAATGAGCCTAGTGTTCTCATTGCTCAGACTGTCAACAACCCTGAAAAGCCTTTCCTTCTCGATCTTCAGGTCGTTAACCTCGCGTCGGTACCGGTTCAGAACAGCGATGTTCGCTTCCATGTCCTGCACCGAATCCCGCAGCGCCAAAATCCTTTCCCTTGCTGCTACCAGTTCGGTATCCATGCCTTCATTCTCGGCAATGGCCTCGTCATATTTTACAATTAACTCATTCAGTTCCCCTTCGATCACCGCCTTTTCCTGTAGTAACAATTCGCGGTTGTCTTTTTCCTCATTGTAGAATTTCACTGTATAAATACCCAATGCCACCAAAGCCACAGCTAATACTCCAGTCAGGATCTTTAAGGCATTATTACTTTTTTGTTCAGTCATAATTCTTTTATTTCTATTTGATATGTAAATTTATAAGAATTAACTACGTACAGACTAATTCATTAACAAATGTTTCACGATTTTCTCAATCTGCTGTACCCCAGGTTCTGCCAATCCTGCCAGAAGATACTTCTGAAGAATGAAAACGTGGTCTGTACCGGCTGTTTACACGATCTGCCTGTAACTAATTATCATGCTGATAACGAAAATGCCACCTATAAAGTATTTTACGGAAGAATAAATGTTGAACACGCCACGTCATTGCTGCTGTTCGAGAAGAAGGGCAAGGTGCAGCAGCTTATCCATAACCTGAAATACCGCCGGCAGGAGGAGGTGGGGGATTTCCTCGGAAAATGGCTTGGAAAGGAACTACTGAACACCCCCGGCTTCGGCGACATCACGGCGGTTGTTCCAGTTCCCCTTCACAAGGCGAAGTTGAAAAAGCGGGGCTACAATCAGGTGACCCTCTTCGGAAAACAGGTGGCCGATGCCCTGCAGGTGCCCTATGTCGATACTGTGCTTCTGAAAAGATCTGTCAGCAGTTCCCAGACCCTGAAAAACAGATTCACCCGCTGGGGAACCATGGAGGAGACCTATGAAATAGAACATCCCGAACTCCTGCATAACGCCCACATCCTGATAGTTGATGACCTGGTCACTACAGGGGCCACCCTGGAAGCCTGTGCAGTAAAACTGTTGAGCATTCCCGGGGTGAAAATCAGTGTAGCTACCATGGCCATCACCATATGACCTGAAGAAATAAAAGAAATAATCGTTTCTTTGTGTAAATTCTCGAGCCATGATTAAAACGAAAAACCTGCTCCTCTTTGCAACGCTCATTAGCCTGATGTTTGCTGCCTGCGCAAAAAGAGGAACTCCCGAAGGAGGGCCGGAAGATTTCACCCCACCCCAGTTCGTGAGGGCAAGTCCCGAGAATTTCACCACCAATTTTGATGCAGAGGAGATCAGGATCTACTTCGACGAATACATCCAGCTGAAGGAGGCCCAGCGGCAGGTGATTGTTTCCCCTCCCATGGACCCCAAACCCATCATCACCCCCATGGGTACCGCCAGCAGATCCATCAGGATAAAGATCCTTGACACACTCCAGCCCAATACCACCTATGCCATAAATTTCGGAAGGAGCATTCAGGATAATAACGCTGGAAACCCCTTGTCCAACTTTCAGTACATCTTCTCAACCGGAAGTTATATCGACTCCCTCTCAGTATCGGGAAGCATAAGGGATGCCTATTTGAAAGAGACCCCATCCTTTATTTCCGTGATGCTTTACGAAGTGGATTCCACCTATAACGATTCCACGGTTTATAATGAACCTCCCCGATATATCACCAATACCCTGGACAGCCTTACCACCTTCCAGCTGAATTACCTGAAGGAAGGGACCTATCAGCTGGTTGCCCTGAATGACCTCAATAACAATAACCTGTTCGACCCGCAGAATGAAAAGATTGCGTTTCTGAAGGATCCGATAACCATTCCAACAGATTCGGTATATGATCTTAATCTTTTCCAGGAGATACAGGAATTTTCAGTAAACCGCCCGAAGCAGGTTTCGGGGCAGCACGTCATCTTCGGGTTCACCGGAATCGCAAAACCGGACAGTCTTGACATCACCCTGTTCCCAGCCCCGGCAGAACTTGACTACCGGATAACCCTGGACCGGGAAAAAGACACCCTGCATTACTGGTACAGACCCAAGCTGGAGCGGGACAGCCTTCAGTTCGTGGTGGAGACACCAAATCTCAGAGACAGCCTGCTTACCCGCAGGACAGAAATGCCCCTGGATTCACTCACCATAACTTTTGACCCTTCAGGATCCCTGAATCTCAATCAGTCAGTAAACATCCTGCCCAGCATCCCTCTGGACTCCATCAATGAAGCCCTTATAAGCCTTCTGGATCAGGACACCCTGGCAGTTCCCTTCAGCCTGGAATACGACGAGTTCAGGAACAGTATACGTCTGGATTTTGAAAAAAAGGAAAGTCAGCGCTATAATCTGAAAGCCCTTCCGGGAGCCTTCACCGGATTCTTTGGAAAAACCACCGACACCATAACCGCCCAATTCAGGACCCTCGCTCTTTCCGATTACGGAAATCTGGTGGTGAACTTTCAGAATGTGAAACAATATCCAATCATTGTCCAGCTCACAGATGATGTCGGGGAGACGCAGGCAGAGCAGACAGCCTCCAGCGGTACCAGTTTCAGCTTCAACCTTCTGAAACCCGGGAATTATTTCATAAGGGTGATCTACGACACCAATGAAGACGGAAAATGGGATACCGGAAGCTTTCTTGGAAAAACCCAGCCTGAAGAAATTGTTTACTTCCCCGATCCCGTGGAAGTAAGGGCAAATTGGGACGTGACCCAGGCCGTGGATCTGCCTTGATCTTTTGCTTGATTTTAAAGGTCATATAGGGGTCATATACGAGTCATATAGGAGTCATACAGGAGTTT
>CBFGYW010000275.1:0-3150 GCA_965653085.1 uncultured Salinimicrobium sp. | reverse complement strand
CCAGTCTGAAGCCCCAGTTCACTAATTCCCTGGAGGCGAACTACACCCGAAAAATGGGCAAGAACTCCATTACTGGGGGCGTATTCTACAGGATCATCAACGACGAGATCAATCAGATCATCCTGGAAGATCCGGTAAATCCTACGCACCTGTTCCTGACTTTCCACAACACCGATGACAATACTGCCTACGGAGCGGAACTTTCAGGAAACTTCAAGCCAACATCCTTCTGGGACCTCAAGGTGAACTTCAACCTGTACAGCCAGACAGCCAAAGGAATCATTGGAACCGAGAGCGTGGAAGTGGAAACCAACTCCTTCAGTGCGCAGACCAACAACAGTTTTAAGGTTACAGATCACCTGAAACTCCAGCTTTTCGGAATGTATAATGCGCCTGTAGAGACCCTTCAGTTCAATGTTGAGGAATCATACTTCATGAATTTCGGAGCCCGTTACAGCTTTCTGGAAGATAAAGCAAGCCTGAGCATTAACCTGAACGATGTGTTCAACACCCGGGTCAATGAATTGACAGCTCCAAGGCCGTTTCCGCAGGAAGCGCGATTTAAAAATGATTCCCGCCGACTTTTCCTTGGCTTCTCCTACCGTTTCGGGGGCAGCAAACCTAAGACAGTGCAGAGAAAAACGCGAGATGACAATACTTCAGACGGGGGAGGCGTATTTTAATTGTCAGAAATCCTGATGCTGATTGCCAGTAGGCAGAACCTGAAACGCCTCGTATTACATGCGAGTGATTCAGGAGTCATAAGAGAGTTATTCGCGAGTCATCTGCGACTTCATCCCGCATATGACTCGCATATGACTCGCATATGACTCGCGAATGACCCGCGAATGATCAGAAGAAAATGCCTTGCAGATTGCAGGGGGATCAGGAAGATCCATACTGGAACTCCTAACGAGAAAAGCAAAACGAATAATGTCTTATTTGTTTTAGTTAGCCCGAAAACCGCAGCGAAGGACGCTGCGGTTTTTATTTTTAGCCGGGGCTGGATTATTATAAAAGAAAAAAGCCCCTAAGGGGCTTTTTTGTCGGCCGTAGCTAGAGGGCTTCTATTTTATGGGTTTTACCATTTAATGACCGCACTGGCCCAGGTGAAACCACTTCCAAAAGCGGCAAGAACCACGATATCGCCTTCCTTGACCTTTCCTTCTTCCCAGGCTTCGGTAAGCGCGATGGGGATGGAGGCGGCGGTTGTATTTCCGTATTTCTGGATGTTGTTATAAACCTTCTCATCTGGAAGTTTAAACTTCTGCTGGATGAACTGGGAGATCCTCAGGTTAGCCTGGTGCGGGATCAGCATATCTATATCCTTCACTTCCAGGCCGTTCGCCTGCAGCCCTTCATTTATGACTTCTGAAAAACGGACTACCGCGTGTTTAAATACGTACTGCCCATTCATATAAGGAAAGTAAGGAATATCATCTCCCTGGGGATTCTCCTCAAGAATTTCCGGTACCCAATGCAGGGTACTTGGGCCTTTTAAAGCGAGTTCCAGGGCGTGTTTTCCTTCGGAATGAAGATGAGTGGAAAGGATTCCCTGACTGTTGTGATCGCTTCTGGTAAGCACTGCAGCTCCCGCGCCGTCGCCGAAGATTACGGAAACGTTTCTTCCCCTGGTAGTCATATCCAGTCCCCCACTGTGGTTTTCACTTCCAATCACAAGGATGTTTTTATACATCCCCGTTTTAATGAACTGGTCGGCTACCGAAAGGGCATAGATAAAGCCACTGCACTGGTTCCTCACATCGAGGGCCGGGCAGGTATGTATATCCAGCATCTCCTGCACCTGCACTCCCGCCCCTGGAAAGTAATAATCGGGGCTCAGGGTGGCAAACACGATCAGGTCTATATCGTCTTTTGATATTTTGGCTCTTTCCAGGGCAATTTTGGCGGCTTTGGCCCCCATTACAGCAGTGGTATTGCCGTCGCCCTTCTTGATGTGTCTCCGCTCCTTGATCCCGGTCCTTTCCTGGATCCAGGCATCGTTGGTGTCCATTACCCTCGCAAGATCATCATTAGTCACCACATTCTCTGGCACATAACTTCCAAGGCCCGCTATTTTCGTCTGATACATTATTTATTTTTTAGGCACTTAAATTAATTGTATTAAATTTAAGCAATTATTAAAATTGGCTTCGCAATATAGGAAAGATTAACATATTGCTATAATACTGCAGGTTCCTTTGGAAATGATGAAAACTGATGTGGATGATACGTGTTTTCAGGGATTTTTAGTGCTAAGAATCTGAAATGCTTTTTAAACCTTAATACCTATTCACCCATGAAGAAAATTCTATTCCTTTTTTTAAGTCTCGGCCTCCTGGGAGAACTCACTGCCCAGGAACACCTCACTTACCAGAAACCCTCTCCCGAGATCCTGGAACTCGTGGATGTTCCCTTGGCCCCTTCCACTTCCCTGGACAGTAAAGGGGAAACCATGGTCTTCTTTTACCGCGATGCCTATAAGACCATCGCTGAACTCAGCGAAAAAGAACTTCGGCTCGGTGGCTTACGTATCAATCCGGTCACCAACATCGGAAGCAGGGTAGGTTATTCCAACAATATCAAGGTGAAATCGGTGGGAGAAAGAGAGCCGGTACAGGTAACAGGGCTTCCCGAGAATCCGAAATTCGCCTACTTCAGCTGGTCTCCTGATGAAACCAAAATGTCCTTTACTCATACCACCGATGAAGGGCTGGAGCTCTGGGTTGTCGACCTGAAGACAAAAGCTGCGAAAAGACTGACGCCACCTATCCTGAATGCGAACATGGGAAGTCCTACTGACTGGTTTGAAGACGGAAAGTCCCTGCTGGTCAAGGTACTGCCGGATGACAGGAAGGAATTGATAAATACTGCAAATGCGGTACCGATGGGACCAACTATTTCTACCAGTGATGGAGAAAAAGCTCAGAACAGGACTTATCAGGATCTTCTGCAAAACCGAAGCGACGAGCACAACTTTGAACAGCTCGCCAGAGCAGCGTTGGTGAAAGTAGACCTGAATGGACAAATGACCCGGTGGAAGGAAGCTGCGATGTATACCGGGCTCTTCTTTTCCCGCGATGGAAAATATGTGATGGTGACCACGCTGAATCGTCCTTGCTCTTATCTGGTTCCCTACAGCCGGTTCCC
>CBFGYW010000274.1:0-3184 GCA_965653085.1 uncultured Salinimicrobium sp. | reverse complement strand
CGATTCCGCTGAAAAGTCTGCTCAAACCAATGGCGGCCCTTCACTCTAAGGGAATTGGCAGCCTGGCCTACCGGGATTCCTGGAACCTCTTCGACCAGATCATGCTTACCCAGCCCTTTCTGGACAAGGATTTTTCTACCTACCAGTTCTATAAGGCGAATGTCTTCAATGAGAATTTTCTGGTGACTCCCGATGGGCAGTATAAGGGCTATCCCTTCCGAAGTTTTGGGTTTGGAGGCTATACGGGCGGGTATAGTGATCACTTTCCGGTGTATGTGTTTTTGATAAGGGAGGTTCCCTCTCAAACCAGGTAGAGGTAAAAAGCAGGATGTGGGTTCGCGAATCATCCCTACACAGCGACAAAAAATCAATTCAACCCAAATATTCTTTATATTTAAGTATGAAAATACTCCAGGGCGGCGCCCCTAAATGCGGAAATTTCTGGTTGTACCAGATCCTTCAGGAAAGCCTGCAGGCGGCAGGACTCGACGCCTCTTCTTTCATCGAAAAGCAGCCCATATACCGGCTGGCGAAGGACTGGGACCTGAATTATCCCTCGCAGGCAAAAATCGATGTAATTGACATCACCGACCTGCAGACCAGCTACCGCGTCAGCAGTATTTACCGTATGCCCTTAATTTCAATGGAGGAATACCTGGCGCAGACCACTCACGTCTGGACCCATTCCCCCGTCTGCAAACGCAGCGAGGAGGTGTTCGGTCATTTCGACAAAAAAGTTTACATCATTAGGGATCCCCGCGATAGAGCCATTTCAGCATCCAGATATTACTGCTCGCACTATATGCTGAAATATTACCCTCAGGAAGAAACCGAGCCACAGAAATTCCTGGCGAAGAATTTCGAGGCCCTTATAACAGAATGGGTCTGGCACGTATTCGACCATTTACAGCTTAGCGGAAGCAATAACATCCACACCGTCTTCTACGAAAGCCTGCTGAACAATTTTGAAGATGAATATTCCAGGCTTCTGGATTACCTGCAGGTCGATCTGGATGAAAAAACCAGGGCAGCCATAGAAAAGGCAGTCAGTTTCGATCAGCTGAAGCTGAAAAATCCCAAACACCTGAGAACAGGCAGGTCCGGATACTGGCGGGAGAAGCTCTCGCAGGAGCAGCAGGATTCTGCTGAAACAATAGCGGGCCCTTTAATGGATTTTCTTGGCTATTCGCAAAAGAATGAGGAGCTGCCTTATTTTAAAAGCAACACAACCGTCGAGGAATTCGAGGTGCTGAAACAAAGGATCATTGAATCCCGGAGCATATAAGCAGAAGATAGAAGTTTACCAAACCCCCACCTGCCGGCCCACTGTCTTCAACTGCCCGATATGGTAGGCATTATGGTGTAGAATGGCCATCGCTGCCCAATGTATGCTTTTCCCGTTGCCCCACATCCTGAATAAGTCAATATCTGGCTGTTTGATCAGCCTTATAACCTCCTCCAGTTCTTCGGAAAAATTCTCGATGGCGCCCAACCATTCCTCCCGACTCTCCGGCTGGTGGTTTTCGGGCCAGTGGGCATCCTCCCATACTTCCGGACAGGCCTCAGGGTCCTTGATGAATTTCAGAAGTACCCTTTGGCGTTCCCGCATATGGCCCAGCAGGATCCAGGCAGAAAAATGAAGGCCGTCCAGAAGTAGGGCGGCCTTTTTATGATCAAATTCCTGAAGGAGGATAATGTTGGGTGCAAATCCACCTCGTAGGAATTCCTCCAGCTGGAGCTTCAGTTGTTGTGTCGTATCCATTGAATCGCTTCAGGACTAACCAGCAGTTAATTGAACCAGGCCGACCAGGGAATCCTCGAAAGGACGAACAGGGTAGCCAGGGTGTAGAAAATCGTTAGGGTCTTGAACTTGGCATTCGAGGTAAGCTTGTTCTTGTGCTTTGAATATCCCATGGTGATCAGAATAACCGCGATAAGCATCATAAGGGGATGCTCCACGAGGTATAGGCGCAAAGTGGAATCTTTCATCACGCCGCCCATTCCGACTTCAGAAAAGGCCTGAAAATAAGGCGCAACAAAGTAAAGCACCAGCCCAATCAGCAACTGCAGGTGTGTCACGATAAGCGCGAAGAGGGAGATCCGGAAATCATTGTTCCCGTATTCCTTTTTGGAAAAGAATCCCATTAAAGAGTTGATGGTTGCCACAAGCAGGACCAGGACTACCAGATAAGCCCACCAGGTATGAATAAAATATACTGTCTGATACATAAATTATGATTTAAGGGTAAAGATAACTTTTTTACATAAAAAAACCGCCCCTATTTCCAGGGGCGGCATTTTATATTCAAGCGATTGTTTATCGGCTTATAAAGCCACCCAAACTCCGCCTTGTTTGATAACGCTTACTGACTTGGTAGCGTAAGATCCTGAATAAGTAGTCACATTAACAACATATTTCTGACCATCTTCTGCAGAAGGATCGATCTTGTTCAGAATAACTGCAACCGCCTCAACAAACATAGCTTCAGTCCACTCATTGGTATAACCATCTCTAATCTCGAAGCTGGCATACTGTCTAACGTTGGCCGCAGGGCTTGGATACTTCTCGATCAAAGCATTTCCTACAGTTACGTAATCCTGTGGGGTGAAGTTATAGATGATTGTGTTATCCGGCTCCCAAACATCTCCGTTGTGTCCAAACTGAAGAACGCTCTGGAAGCTTCCCTGCCATTTGGTCCCATCAAAGGTGAAGGTTTTAAGGTAGGTATTTCCACCTCCCTGGAACACTTCGAAAAGTACCTTCTGAGTATCTCCGCTCATTGCATAAGGCATCATTTGAGACAGGAATACAGGAATTTTCTGAATGGCTTCTTCTCTGGTATCGAAATTGGCGTAAGCCTCTCCCATTGCCCTGTAATCATCCCTGTCAAATGCAAGGATTTCTTCCCAGGCACCACCAATTCTAACGAAAGTAGTGGTTCGGGTAGTGGTCTGTCCACCCCCTAAGTGCCATAGATAGGTCAGTTCAACCAAAGCACCGTTTTCCGCATCCGGATATTTGGCACTAAGGAAAGCAAAGATCTCAGAATCCCTGCTGAAGTTTGGGAATCTTAGGCCCTGAGCAGTGTAATCCTCTACGGTCACCTCGTATTCAACAGAAGAAGTAGGGTTGAAAGGCTCAGCAACTTCCACAGTTACACTGGCAATGGATTTATCTCCAAGT
>CBFGYW010000273.1:0-3204 GCA_965653085.1 uncultured Salinimicrobium sp. | reverse complement strand
GAAATAAATTAAGATGAATATCAATAGCAGCGCGATAGGCACCACTACCTGTAGGCGATTGCTGGCCCGTTCGAAGTTTTCGAAAGCGCCACCGTAGCGGATATAATATCCCGGAGGGAGGTTAAGCTCCGCATCGAGTTTTTCCTGAATATCCTGCACCACCGATTGCACATCCCTATTCCTGATGTTGATCCCCACGTAGGTCCTGCGGTTGGTGTTGTCACGGCTGATCTGCATGGGCCCCGGCTGATAGCTTATTTCTGCTACTTCCCGTAAAGGGATTTGAGAGCCACTGGGAAGATTGACGTACAGGTTTCTCAGGTTATCGATGTTGGTACGGTGTTCTTCTGCCAGGCGTACCACCAGCTCAAACCGTCGTTCCCCTTCAAAGATCACCCCTGCCTGGCCTCCGGCAAAAGCCGACTGAACAAGCGTGTTCAGGTCATTTATATTCAACCCGTACTGGGCCAGTTTATTCCGGTTATAATTCACAGTGATCTGTGGCAGCCCCGTAGTAGCCTCCACCTTCATATCGGCCACTCCTTCGACCGTTGAGATGATGCTGCCTATCTCCTGCGCCTTGCTTGCCAATACCTGAAGATCTTCTCCGTAAAGCTTCACCGCGATATCTTCCCGCACCCCAGAAATGAGTTCGTTGAAACGCATCTCAATAGGCTGGGTGAATTCATAGCTCACCCCCGGGATGATGCTGAGGGTTTCCTTGATCTTTTCTATCAGTTCCTCCTTGGTTTCCGCAGATTCCCACTCGCTTTTATCCTTCAGGATAATAAAGCTGTCTCCGATATCCATCGGCATAGGGTCGGTAGGTACATCTGAAACTCCGAAACGGCTTACCACCTGCTTGATCTCGGGATATTCCGCCAGCAGCAGCTTCTCAATTTTTGTGGAAGTTTCCATTCCTTCAGAAAGAGAACTCCCCGGTTTCATGATGATATGGAAGGCGATATCCCCCTCATCCAGCTGCGGAATGAATTCCCCACCCATTCGGGTGAACAGGAATATGCAGAGGGCGAACAGTGCCACTGCCACGCCTACCACAACTTTGGCACTTTTCAGGGAGGAGGCCAGAAGCCGTTCGTATTTATTCTCAAGCCAGAGCACTGCCTTATCTCCCCAGGATTGCTTTTCCTCTTTGGGCGCCTTTATAAACAGGGCTGAGATCGCGGGTACGTAGGTAAGACAGAGGATCATGGCCCCTAACATGGCGAAGATAAAAGTCAGCGCCATGGGCTTGAACATCTTGCCTTCCACCCCTTCCAGAGCGAGAATGGGAAGGAACACGATTAGGATGATCAGCTGTCCGAAGAAAGCTGAATTCATCATCTTCTTGGCCGAGGAGGAAGCAATTTCATTCTTCTCCTGCCTCGACAGTTCCTGTTTCTTCCTGATCCTCTGATAGATCATAAAGACAGTGCTTTCCACGATGATCACCGCCCCGTCGACAATGATCCCGAAGTCGATGGCTCCCAGACTCATCAGGTTCGCCCCAACGCCGAAGATGTGCATCATCACAAAGGCGAACAGCAAGGACAGCGGAATGGTGGAGGCCACGATCAGGCCGCCCCGCCAGTTGCCCAGGAAAATCACCAGCACGAAGATCACGATCAAGCCTCCAATCATCAGGTTCTCGGTAATGGTGCCCGTGGTCTCAGCGATCAGTTCACTACGGTCGATAAAGGGTTCTATGGAAACTCCTTCTGGAAGGGATTTCTGAATCTGTTCTATGCGTTCCTTCACATTTTCAATGACTTCATTGGAATTGGCACCTTTCAACATCATAATCATCCCCCCTACGGCTTCCCCTTCTCCATTCTTGGTAAGGGCCCCGTAACGCACACCACTGCCGATCTTCACCTCGGCCACATCTTCTATGGTAATGGGAATGCCATCAGAATTCTTTACCACTATATTTTCGATATCCTCCACGTTCCGGGCCAGCCCCTCCCCGCGGATAAAGTTGGCCTGGTGGTTCCGCTCTATATAGGCCCCTCCTGTATTCTGGTTGTTCTCCTCAAGGGCGGTGAAGATTTCGGAGATGCTGATGCCCATGGCCCGCAGCTCATTAGGGTCTACGGCCACCTCAAATTGTTTGATGCTGCCCCCTACACCGTTAACTTCCACCACTCCCGGCACCATGGCCATCTGACGTTTCACGATCCAATCCTGAATGCTGCGCAGTTCCATTGGCGTATACTCGTCCTTGAACTCATCCTCAACCTCGAGAGTATATTGGTAGATTTCTCCTAAACCGGTAGAGATAGGTCCTATAAATGGTTCCCCAAAACCTTCAGGGATCTCCTCCTGGATCTCCGTTATTTTTTCAGAAACCAGCTGTCGCGGGAGATAGGTGCCCATGTCATCCTCGAAAACTATAGTGACTACGGAAAGCCCAAATCGGGAAATAGAACGTATCTCCGTCACACCCGGAAGGTTGCTGGTGGCGATCTCCACGGGATAAGTGACGAATTGTTCGATGTCTACTGTACTGAGGTTGGGGGCCTGGGTAATGACTTGCACCTGATTGTTGGTAATATCGGGTTGTGCATCTACCGGCACCTCAGTAATGGACCAGAGGCCCGTACCAATAAGCACCAGGGTAAACAGCCCAACTATAAATTTGTTCTTGATCGATAGATCAATGATCTTATTAAGCATGAAATTTTTGTTTTAATTCAGTAATGATTTACAGGGAAAGTTTCCCAACGGGATACAGGTATCCCAAAAACAGAATTAAACCCGTGGCGGCTGGTGGAAAGAATGCACTACCTCCTGCTCCTGATCATCGAAGAAGGCGAAGCTGGCCTGCGGATCCTCAGGAATTAAAAAATTTAATGTGAAAATTTTAAAGCTTATGTAATGCATATTGCAGCACTGGCAATGACAGAAGGGGGAACAGAGATCTCCCGTTTCCGGACTGTCGCAATCGCCGGTTGACACCTGTTCCAGTTTCAGATTTTCAGCTGGCGCTTTGTCACTGCAGGGCAGGACGCTGAGCATAAGGAAAAACAGGGATAATATGGCTGCGAGCATTTTCAATGATACAAATATATGAGAAATGAATTTGCAACAGGAGTGCAAAAGGGGGAGAAATTAGATAATGCCCAAACCAGTAAAAATTCAAAGGGTTAGGGAATAGGAAGAATAATGCCCCCTCCAGCACATTCCCACTACATTCCGCTGCTC
>CBFGYW010000272.1:0-3204 GCA_965653085.1 uncultured Salinimicrobium sp. | reverse complement strand
ACCAGCACTGCCTTTTCGTGTTGTAAATCGTTCTTTTCTAGCATAGAATCTTTTGGTCTTAGTACAAAGTTACGGAAATGACACGGATAGTATTAGGCCAGACAGGGTATCCTACAGATTTACGTTAAATCCTAATCCGAATACTTCCCTAATCTGAAAAGCTCCAACGGCATTGTCATCATAGATCGCCTGAAAGATGAGGTTTGCAGAGAGGAATCTGTTGATCGTCATGTCAAGATTCATAAGATAATCTATGTCAACATTTCCGGGGTTTTCGAGATAATTCGAATATAGGCTGAGGGAATTTTCCATGTTGACATTTTCAAATACTGGAAACTTTGCATAGGCCCCAACGGAAGCACCCACCTCAAATCTCGAAGATTCTCCCTGATCCACTCCGAAGTAATCTCCATCTGAATAGCCAGGAAGGGAAGTGAAGTAGGAATCCACAAAAATGAAGCGTGCGGTGGCTGGGGCGAGGTTTATGTGAAAGTTTTCATTCTTCTTCCACAGCATCCCCGGACCGAACTGAAGATATGCAGGTGAAAGAAAGTTGGTAGTTTCTGTTCGGATAATCTCACCGCTGTCTTCGGCTTCACTGTATTCATAGCCTTTGGAGAATTGAGTCCGGAAATTCGTGAAGAAGGAATAATACCATTCCGTCTTCCTGATCTGCTTTCCCGCTATGGAATTAAATTCGAACCTGTCACTGGTTTTACGTGTAAAATCGTCATTCTCGAGTTTTGTAAGCCCGTAGTTGGCAAGGATCTTATTGTCCCAGGTAAAACTTCCACTGCGATAGTTGAAGTTGTAGTCGAGGCTGAGATTTCCTGCAATGCTGGAAGTCCCTCCTCCGGTCCATTCCGCATTAAAAGCGGTCTGATTGAACAACAGCTGTATCTTTCCCTCGTTGGTCCAGCCATCAGGTGGTGGCGTTAATGTGTCCTGGGCGGAGAGATTTAAGGTTAAGATGCAGGCAATAAAAAATGTAATTTTCGACATAATACTCGGTTTATTGTATGCCAAAATTACGCATATAATTTTTTAAGGATACCAGGCAGCACTGCGTTAAGTGAAGGTTTAAGAAACCTTTATCTTTTTCAGAACCCAATACCGAAGAGGAAATTTGAGCTTTACCTGGCTTTCTTGAACAGTGGTACCGAGGAGCAGGCCTCTCCATACATTATGCTGCGGGCTACAGGCTGAAGCTTCTGAATAAGCTGAATATACGCATTCTGTGGGACAGGTTTTCTGGAGCAGCCTTTCACAATGAGGGGCTTGTCCTGAAATTCAGAAACGTCCAGATCCCTGATGACTTCGGTGTATAGAATGCTCTCCAGGGTCTCAAGGTCTCCCACTACGACTCTTTTGGCGTAAGGTGAAAGGTAAGTGGTGAGCAACATATATGCCCAGCCAGGAATCACGGCATCGGAAGAGCAGGTGAGGGCTACGTAGGCGTCTTTATAGACGGACCAATCGAAGTTTTTTGCACTTTCCCTGAAATCCTTCTCCCGAAGCACAAAATCCTCCAGCAGCCAGTCCTTGATGTCAAACAGCACCCGCTCACCCTTCGGATAATAATCCTCAAGATCGAAGGTAACAAGCTTACTGTTTGCGACTCTGTTGACTATTTCAGTGGACATATCTGCCAATTATGAATTACGAATTAAGAATTATGAATTCAGAAGTAAGATAGAATAAATAATAATGCTGAATTTATAAATCTGAATTGAATTACAACATTCCCAGTTCGAGTTTGGCCTCTTCGCTCATGAGCTCCTGAGACCAGGGGGGATCAAAAGTAATTTCCACCTCACAGTCAGAGACCTCGTCCATAGACCTGATCTTTTCCTCCACTTCCTGCGGAAGGGATTCTGCCACAGGGCAGTTTGGTGTGGTTAAGGTCATCAGGATCTTCACTTCGTCTTCCGTATTTACCATCACGTCGTAAATAAGCCCCAATTCATATATGTCCACAGGAATCTCGGGGTCGTAGATGGTTTTAAGCACCTTCACGATTTTTTCTCCCAGGATCTCAGAATTTTCTGCGTGTTCCATTGTTAGTTCAGTTGTGTTTGATATGCCACCGCATACATTTTTAATTGTTTGATCATGCTCACCAGGCCATTGGCGCGGGTTGGTGATAGATGTTCCTTCAGGCCGATCTCGTCGATGAAACTGGTGTCGGCCTCAATGATATCTTTAGGATGCTGATTAGAAAAAGCCCTTACCAGAATCGCGATGATGCCCTTGGTAATTATGGCATCTGAGTCGGCAGTGAAAACCAGTTTCTCCTCTTCCATCTCGGCGTGCACCCACACCTTGCTTTGGCAACCTTTGATGAGGTTGTCGTCGGTCTTGTATTTCTCGTCGATCAGCGGAAGGGATTTTCCCAGCTCTATCATATACTCATAGCGCTGCATCCAGTCTTCGTACATGCCGAATTCCTCGATGATATCTTCCTGAATCTCTTTTATGCTGCTCACGTTCTTATTTTTGGGTTAAGGTGAAAAGTCTTCTGTTATCTGTCGAATAAAACACAAGATCCTTTCCGTTCTTCTCCACCTTGGCCACGTCTTCAAGACTGGCAATTATTTTCTGTTCCATATCCATTCTGCCTTCACAGAACATCCTGGTGCTCATGGCACGACCTATGGAAAGGACGTTGTTTTCCTGAGTGTACTGCGCTGAAAAGCTGTTGCAGGTGGTTTCTCCGCTAATCCGGTTTTCTGAAGCGTCAAAGGTGAAGCTAAGGTCTTCAGCTGAAACATCCTTGTCGTCCAGAAGACGAAGCTGATATTCTCCATTTAATTCTGCAGCAACTTCTTTGGAACCCCCACAGGAGGCGATAACCAGGGCTAGCAATGCAAATACGATCTTTTTCATAGTTTTTTGGTTTTAAGATAACATGATTTGGGCTCTTTTCACTGCCGCCACCAGGGTGTCGATCTCTTCTCTGGTGTTATAGAAGGAGAAGGAGGCCCTCACCGTTCCAGGAATCCCAAAGAAATCCATGACAGGCTGGGCGCAGTGGTGTCCAGTGCGGACGGCTATTCCAAGTTTGTCGATGATGGTCCCGATGTCATAGGGATGGATATCCTTGATGTTGAAGGAAATTACAGAGGTCTTCTCTTCTGAAGTTCCATAGATCCTGAGTCCTTCTATCTTCAGGAGTTCTTCAGTTGCGTATTGAAGAAGTTCCTG
>CBFGYW010000271.1:0-3208 GCA_965653085.1 uncultured Salinimicrobium sp. | reverse complement strand
TTTTTTTCTATCTTCCATCGCAGTCTCACTCCGCTTGTCGTCTGCTCTATTTCCACGTTCGGTATTTCTCATGGAGGAGACTTCTAGTGCGATTTTTTCAAGTGTATCCGCCTCTGACTCAATTCCGCCCGTGATGGTGATATCCCCAAGGGTACGGAATCTGATTTTCCTGGTGACTACTTCCTCCCGTTCGTCCAATTTAAGGAATTCGGAATTTGGAATCCAGGATCCATTTCTGAACACTACCTCCCTTACATGTGCAAAATAGAGAGAAGGAATCGAGATATTCTCCCTACTTATATAGTTCCATACATCCATCTCTGTCCAGTTGCTGATAGGGAATGCTCTAAAATGTTCTCCTTCGAAATATTTCCCGTTCAAGAGGTTCCACAATTCCGGACGCTGGTTCTTCGGATCCCATTGTCCAAAATCATCCCGATGGCTGAAGAAGCGTTCTTTGGCACGAGCCTTTTCCTCATCCCTTCGACCTCCTCCTATGGCACAATCCACTTTGTTGGATTCAATGGCATCCAATAAAGTGGTGATTTGAAGTGCATTTCTGGAAGCTCCCTTTCCTCTTTCTTCCATGACTCTTCCTGTATCGATAGAATCCTGTACGGAGCCCACAATTAATTGAATCCCAAGATCTTTGATAAGCTCATCCCTGAATTTTGTGGTTTCAGGGAAGTTATGTCCCGTATCCACATGCATTAAGGGAAAAGGGATTTTAGCAGGATAAAAGGCTTTTTTTGCAAGGTGTGTTATTAGGATGGAATCTTTCCCGCCCGAAAATAAAATGACGGGATTCTGGAATTGTGCCCACACTTCTCGTAGGATATAAATGGCTTCAGCTTCCAGCTCGTCCAGATAATTCAAATAATACTTACTCATTTTTATTCAATTTAATTATAGGCAGGATAAAGTTTACAACCTTAGCCGCACTTTCATCTATAGTTTCTATTTCTGTATTGATTATCACCTCCGGATGCAGGGGTGCTTCATACGGGGCATCAATCCCTGTGAAATTCTTAATCTCCCCAGCTCTGGCTCTTTTGTATAGCCCCTTTACATCCCTGCGTTCACATTCCTCAAGCGAAGTGTTGACAAATACCTCAATGAAATTAACTTCTCCTACTATCTGTGCCACCATTTGCCTGTCAGACCGCAACGGACTTATAAAAGCTGAGAGAACGACCGTCCCCGAATCCAGAAATAATTTGATGACCTCCGCAATTCTCCTCAGATTCTCTGTTCGGTCTTCTTCTGAAAATCCGAGATTATTGTTTAAACCACCCCGGATATTATCTCCATCCAGAGGATAAACATGGATGCCCATCTCAACCAGTTTCTTTTCAATTATATTGGCAAGCGTAGATTTACCGGAACCGGATAGCCCCGTAAACCAAACCACTAATGGTCGGTGCCCCTTTAGCTGCATCCGATCCTTTAAACCAACAGTATATTTTTGGGGTATGATATTATTCATTTGGCCTTACTTCAACTGATTTTCTTCTTTCCTTAATGCCGAAGTTGGATTTATACCAAATCCGTTCATGCAAATAATATAACAACATTTTGGAGAACAATTCTGCGACCCCAATTTTAAAACCTGTCAGAGGATTTCCCGAAATCAACCACGCGAGCAGCATGGTATCTATGGTACCAATAATCCGCCAGCTTATGGTTTTTAAAATGTGCCTCCAATTGGAACCTCGGTTAATCTTGATTTTGAACCAGACCCGTTCGTGGCCGTAGTACAACAGCATTTTGGTGAACACTTCCGCAACTCCCACCTGTAAGCCCGTCACCGGATCCCCGGAAATAAACCAAGACAGAACAATGGTATCAATTGTACCGATAATTCTCCAGGTTATGGTTTTGGCAATATGTCTCTTTCGTGAATTATCCAGTATATATCCATTTATTCTACTGTCCTGTAACACTAAATCAATCTTGAGGTATTTTTCCTTTAAAGTAAAGGAGAATTTAATTCAATTCCCAAAATAGCACATATCCTTTTCAATTCATATGTCCACGTTCCGTGGGAATGAAACCATTTCTTTGAATTTTCTTGTAATTCAATCCTCCTTGTTGGATTTTCAATTAAAGTAATAATTGAATCGACTAAACTCTGAGGCTCTCCCGGTTCAAAAAACATTATATCTGAGTTTTCCCTAAAAATTTTAGGAAGGTCTCCTGCAGCCGGGGCTATTACAGCTTTTCCAAGAGCCATATATTCCGCGAGCTTTAGGGGGAAATAATGAAAGCCCGTTGCAGATTTCGCACTTACCACCGCTATATCCATTGCGGCAATATATTTCGGAATGTCTTCTATTTTTTTTCTACCAGTCAATATCACAAAGTCGGAAAGATTTCTTCTACTCACTAATTCCTGTATGGCATCAAATTCAAGTCCATTTCCTACCAGTAGAAGCCTGGCCTGAGGGAATTTTTTCAAAATGATTTCAAATGCCACTACCACATCTTCGAGTCCATGGAATTTCCTGAAGCTACCAGCCCATCCAATGACGAGTTTGTCCTTAAGATCAAATTCCTCCCTGATACCAGAACCATCCACCAGAGGATGAAAGAACCGTGGATCGACCTTATTGGAGGTGACAACCACCTTACTTCTTGAAACTCCAAGCGAGATTATTTTTTCCTGAACCTCCTCGGAAATACAGCAGATCAAGTCGGACTTTTTCAAAGATTTTAACTCCGACCTTCTTTCCAGCCATTTTCCCCATATGGGACGGTGGACCCCCCATTTTTCAGCTTCCCACACCACCAGTGCTTCTACGGAAGTAACTAAGGGAATATTATATTTCTTCGAGAGTTTATACCCAGGGCCTGAAAAGAGATCATGTCGCTGCCATACCAACTGTGGACTCGTTTTTGAAAAATTTTTATCTTTTTCAATAGCCCAGAATATGGGTTTGGAAACTTTTAATCTGAGATCCTTGACCGCAGTAATTAGAACCTCGGGGATAAATCTTCTCGTCAAAGAATATAAAATATTCTCATCTTCATTTCTCTTTCTAGGAAAGGACCTCACTTCTTCAGGGGAAAAAACCCCATCAGTGGTACCAATAAAAACTTCCTCCCATAATTCCTTCGCGGCATTGGCCCAGCCGGCCACGGAAATCCAGCCGGCCTCGTTTCCCTTCCAAGAATAGCTTGACCTGGGAACGATAAAAACACAAGACTT
>CBFGYW010000270.1:0-3211 GCA_965653085.1 uncultured Salinimicrobium sp. | reverse complement strand
AAGTTATTTATTTCCTCAAGATTCCCGCTGTTTACAAGGGTTCCGGTTTGTTTTCCGGATTCATAGGAATAGACATCTATGGAAGAAGTACGGGAATCGCGGTCGAAATTCAGAACCACATATTCTTTGCCATTCTTCAGGGATTGCAGGGATTCCATCCTTTCGGTACGGAAGGTCCCATTCCAGATCTCTTCAAGTGTCACTTCTTTTTGCTGGGCCGAAACCACTGCGCCCACCATAAGAAAGAGGGCAAATAACCGGTACGATAATTTCATTGAACTATAGGGATAATATTTGTTTGCCAAGTTTACTAAAAAATCGGCAATTATAGGAGGTGCGGAATGTTAAATCAAAATGTTATGTTAACGCAAGCCGTAGTTTGGGAGCCACGGATACTCGAATATTTAAATTGTACTGCCTACTGCTATCCGTGAATTCGTGGCAAATGTAAGTTTAGGCAGGTATCGTATATTTGCCTTTTAAACCTTACAAGATGACCGATCTAATTGCGGGATTTTCAAAACTGAACAAGGAGGAGAAAATCGCCTGGCTCAGCCGAACATATCTTAAAGACAATGCCCAGGCTGCAGCCATCCTGAAACAGTACTGGAACCAGGAACCGAAGCTGCAGCAGCTGCACGAGGAATTTGCTGAAAATACCGTTTCCAACTATTACCTCCCCTTCGGAATAGCCCCCAATTTTATCATTAACGGTATACGCTATGCCATCCCAATGGTCATCGAGGAAAGTTCCGTAATTGCTGCTGCCAGTAAGGCTGCAAAATTCTGGGCAGAAAGAGGTGGGTTCAGGGCAGAGGTCCTTGGCACCAAAAAGATTGGACAGGTTCATTTTATGTATTCCGGAACTCCCGAAAAACTGATGGCCTTCTTCGAATACTGCAAGCCCAAACTAAGGGCAGCTGTAACGCAGCTTACCAGGAATATGGAAAAAAGAGGTGGCGGAGTCCTGGATATAGAACTGGTCGATAAGACCAGCTCCCTTGATGATTATTACCAGCTGCACTGCAGTTTTGAGACCCAGGATTCGATGGGTGCCAACTTCATCAACTCCTGTCTTGAGAAATTCGCAGAGACCTTCAGGGAGGAAGCCCTTCGCTATGAAGACTTTACTGCTGAAGAAAAGCAGCTGGAGATCGTGATGAGCATCCTTTCCAACTACGTCCCTGAATGTGTGGTAAGAGCCGAGGTCTCCTGTTCGGTTCCTGAATTGGGGGACAAGGACTGTTCCGGGGAGGTCTTCGCAGAAAAATTCGTAAGAGCCATCAGGATCGCAGAAGTGGAGCCTTACAGGGCAGTAACCCACAACAAGGGAATAATGAACGGAATCGATGCCGTAGTGCTTGCTACGGGAAACGATTTCAGGGCTGTGGAAGCAGGGGTACACGCCTACGCAGTGAAGGACGGCTCCTACTCCAGCCTCACCCACGCTTCAGTGGAAAGCGGGATCTTTAAAATGTGGATGGAAATCCCCTTGGCACTGGGAACTGTTGGCGGACTCACCAGTCTTCATCCTTTATCAAGAATAGCACTGGAAATCCTTCACCTGCCCACTGCAGAACAGCTGATGAAGATCGTAGCTGTCGCTGGCCTGGCCCAGAATTTTGCAGCTGTAAAATCTCTGGTGACCACCGGAATCCAGCAGGGCCATATGAAAATGCACCTGCTGAACATCCTGAACCAGCTTCAGGCAAACAAGGAGGAAAAAACCCAGCTGGTGGAATGGTTCAAAACCCACCCTGTCACCCATTCAGGGGTGGAAGAGGCACTGGCAAATATCAGGGGCTGATGCAAAGCTATTACAGCAACGGAAAACTGCTCCTCACCGGAGAATACGCAGTCCTTGACGGAGCTACTGCTCTTGCCCTGCCCACGAAACCAGGGCAGTCGATGAAGGTTGAGCCCAGAACTGACAATAGGATCCTCTGGAAAAGCCGGGATGAAAAGGGGGAGCTCTGGTTTGAGGAAGAATTCGAGCTGCAGGGAGAGAAAATAACTTCCGCACTGCAAAACCAGCCTGAGGTATCCAAAAGACTGTCGGACATCCTCACAGAAGCCCATAATGCGATTCCGGCAGTGTTTTCTGAAGGGAAAGGATATGAGATCAGCACAGAACTCGGCTTCAGCAGAAACTGGGGCCTGGGCAGCTCCTCAACCCTTATCAACAACATTGCACAATGGTTTGAGATGGATGCCTACTGGCTCCTGAAGAAGACCTTTGGAGGTAGCGGGTATGATATTGCAGCAGCCCAGCACAATGTTCCGATCCTGTATACCCTGGAAGAGGGAAAACCTACTGTACTTACGAGCACTTTTGATCCCTCATTTAAGGACCAGCTGTTTTTTGTGCACCTGAACCGAAAGCAGAACAGCAGGCATTCCATTGAGCATTACAGGAGTCAGTCTCCTGCACAGCTGAAGGAATATATTGAAAAAGTCACCGGACTCACCCACCAGATCCTGAACGCTCAGCAGCTTGAGGAATTTGAGCTGCTGCTGGAGATCCACGAAACCCTGATCTCCCAGCTGATAAACACTCCGAAGATCAAAACCAGCCTGTTTGCCGATTATCCCGGAACAATTAAAAGCCTGGGAGGCTGGGGCGGGGATTTTGTTCTGGCTACGGGCGGGGAAAAGGAGAGGGAATTCTTTAGGGAGAAGGGGTATGATACTGTTGTTGGATATTCTGAAATGATTCTTTAGTAATGCTCAGCGATGACTTCTGAGCCCGATCTACCCTACCCAAGCCCATAAAAAAAGGACGCCCACTCGGCGTCCTTTTTTTATATCACTGGGATTCTACTAATAGAACCTCGCTCTGTTATCCTCGATCTCTGCAGCACCCTTTAAGGCTTCGTAAACCTCAGTTGGAGCACTTATCCTTCTGTTGGCGGTTTCCCTGCCAGCGTAAGGACGGTAGGAATCCATTGCTGGGGCTTCATTCTTCTGGATAAGCTCCACTACATAAACTCCACTGAAACCTGCAACCGGCTCACTAACCTCCCCTACTTCAAGTCCGAAGGCAGTACCTACTACCAAAGGCTCGCTTCCGGCTCCCGGAAGGATCGGGCTGTTCAGGTTCACCGCGTTCGCGGTCTGGACCTGCTGATTCTGCCCCTGGGCGATTGCCTGCAGGTTGTCTCCTGTGATCTTCGATTTGATGATCTCAGCTTTCTTTTCTTTTCTCAGGATT
>CBFGYW010000269.1:0-3212 GCA_965653085.1 uncultured Salinimicrobium sp. | reverse complement strand
CAAAGCCTTCGAGGAGATGGGTTTCGAGAAGATCATCATCCATAACGTAAACCGGGAGCAGGAAGCCTTCATTGATTTCTTCGGAAGGGAAGTTCTGCCCGCATTCCATCAACAATAAAATCTGAAATATGAATAAACTCTGGTACAAGAATGCGGTGATCTATTCCCTGGATGTGGAATCCTTTAAGGATTCAGATAATGACGGAATAGGGGACTTCAAGGGGCTGAAACATCGACTGCATTACCTTTCGAGTCTGGGGATCAACTGTATCTGGCTGCTGCCCTTCTACGATTCCCCGAACAAGGACAATGGCTATGACGTTCGGGATTATTACCAGATTGACCGAAGGCTTGGGGATTTTGGGAACTTCGTGGAGTTCCTGGATGCTGCGGAAGAGGAGGGGATAAGGGTGCTGGTAGACCTGGTGGTTAATCATACCTCCAATCAGCATTACTGGTTCAAGGAGGCCCAGAAAGACAAAGGTTCCCCATATCGCGACTACTATATCTGGTCCAAAACAAAGCCCAAGGATGATGGAAAGCACGCGATTCTTGGCGCAGAACAGGGGAACAGCAATTGGGAAAAAGACAAGAAATCCGGAGAATACTATTACCATACCTTCTATCCCGAACAGCCGGACCTGAATGTCTCAAATCCGGCGGTGAGAAAGGAGATCAAAAAGATCATGCATTTCTGGCTTCGGCTGGGGATATCCGGTTTCAGAATTGATGCAGCCCCTCATATGATCAGGAAGAAGGGAGATGCCAAATTTGAGGGAGACCCGCACGACGTGTTCCGGGACTTCAGGGAATTTGTGGAAAGCTATAAACCGGATGCCATCCTCCTGGCAGAAGTGGATGTAGAGCCAAAGAAGTACAAGGAATTCTTCGGGGAAGATGACCAGATGCATATGCTGTTCAATTTCTACCTCAACAATTACATCTTTCTTGCTCTTGCTACAGAAAAGGCTGCTCCTTTGGAAAAAGCCTTAAAGAACCTTCAGCACGATTCGGAAAGGGAGCAGATGGCCAATTTCCTGAGGAATCACGATGAGCTTGATCTGGAACGATTGACAAAGAAGGAGCGGGAAGAGGTATTCAAAGCTTTTGCGCCTGATGAGGATATGAGGATCTTCGACAGGGGTGTCAGGCGAAGGCTGGCTTCCATGCTGGAAAACAACCGGCAGAAGATCGAACTTTCCTATAGTCTGCTGTTCACACTTCCGGGCACCCCTGTCCTTCGGTATGGGCAGGAAATAGGGATGGGGGAGGACCTCTCGATGAAAGGAAGGGACAGCGTAAGGACACTTATGCAGTGGTCTGCCGGAGAGAACGGAGGATTTTCCAATGCCCCCACCAAAAAACTTGTGCGGAAGATCATTTCCAAAGGCCCTTTTGGCTATGAAAAAGTCAATGTCAATGACCAGCACCGGGATCCCGATTCCCTGCTCAACTGGATGGACAGGGCGATAAATTTCAGAAAGGAATGCCCCGAATTCGGCTGGGGGGAATACAAAACCCTGAAAAGTGATAACCCCGCGGTCTTTGCTTATATGCGAACTTCAGACAAAGGGGTAGGAGTGGCTGTCCATAATCTGTCGAATGAGGAAGTGAAGGTTAAACTGGAATTCGATGGGGAACTGGATTTAATGGACATTTTTGGGGACAAAAAATACGAAGCCATAGATTCGAGAACCGACGAAGTGAAACTATCTCCCTACGGGTACAGGTGGCTGAAGAAAAAGAAAGATTTCTTATGAAAACAGAGGACAAGCATATCTGGTGGCAGAAAGGAATTATTTATCAGATCTACCCCCGATCATTTAAAGACAGCAATGGTGATGGGATTGGGGACCTCAACGGGATTATTGAAAAGCTGGATTACCTGAAGGATCTTGGCGTTTCGGCCATCTGGGTCTCTCCCATTTATCCTTCTCCAATGGCTGACTTTGGGTATGATGTAGCCGATTATAAGGGCATACACGAACTCTTCGGGGACATGGAAGACTTTGACAGGATGCTTGAAGAAACACACAGGAGAGGGCTGAAACTGATCCTGGATTTCGTCCCCAATCACACATCGAATGAGCATCTCTGGTTCCTTGAATCCAGAAGCTCCAGGGATAACCCGAAGCGGGATTGGTATCTGTGGAAAGATCCTGGTCCCGATGGTGGGCCACCCAACAACTGGCTTAGTGAATTTGGAGGCAGAGGCTGGGAATTCGATGAAACAACGGGCCAGTACTACTACCACGCCTATCTGAAGGAGCAGCCCGACCTGAACTGGCGCAATCCTGAGGTGCAGATAGCCATGCTCAACAATATGAAGTTCTGGCTGGACAAAGGTGTCGATGGCTTCCGGGTAGATGTGATGTGGCATATGATCAAGGATGATGACTACCGGGACAATCCCCCGAATCCGGATTATACTGAAAAGATGTCCCCCTATAAAAGGCTTATTCCTGCCTATTCCACAGACCAGCCTGAGGTTCACGACGTAGTTATGAAGATGAGGGATGTGATAGATCAATACGAGGAAAGGCTGCTGATTGGGGAGATCTACCTTCCCATCAGCAAACTTGTCACCTATTACGGGCAGGATAGTCAGGGCGCCCACCTGCCATTCAATTTCCAGCTGATAGTCCTTCCCTGGGAGGCCAAAGTCATTGAGGCAGCCATCAGTGAATACGAAGGTTCCCTTCCCCCGGAAGGTTGGCCCAACTGGGTTCTGGGAAACCACGACAAGTCGAGAATTGCCACCAGGGTGGGGATAAAACAGGCGAGGGTAGCGGCACTGCTTCTTCTAACCTTGAAAGGAACGCCCACCATGTATTACGGTGACGAAATAGGGATGCAGGACGTCGAAATCTCTCCGGACCAGGTGCAGGATCCCCACGAAAAGAATGTGCCCGGAAAAGGCCTCGGAAGGGATCCTGAGAGGACGCCCATGCAGTGGGATGCTTCAGAAAAAGCAGGATTCACCAACGGGGAGCCCTGGCTTCCGCTGTCAAAGGATTTTAAGCAGGTAAATGTAGAGGTACAGAAGTCAGATTCAGAGAGCATGTACAATTTCTACAAGCGGCTTATCGCCTTCAGGAACAGCAAAAAAGTGTTGCAGGTGGGTGATTACCTTCCCGTCTATACGGAAGGAGACCTGTTGTGCTATCGTAGGATACATAAGGAGAACGAATTTCTGGTGGCGCTGAACCTGA
>CBFGYW010000268.1:0-3228 GCA_965653085.1 uncultured Salinimicrobium sp. | reverse complement strand
CTGTCTTCAACAACTTTATGTCAGTAATGATCTCATTCTTTCCTGTCTGGGTGGGATTGGAAATTTCTCCAGTGGTGGGTTGAATCTAAACGTAGGAGGTCTGGCGATAAGCGATACCGTTTTTTCCAGAGGAGCCAGATCGCGTGGCGATGCTTTATCAAATAAGTTCAAGGATTTAAATGAAGTGGCCGCCAATGTAGATGCTTTAAAGAGTACTCTGCTGTCAAATCTTAAGAACCCTAATCTTACAAAGGAGGAAATTGCAGCAAATTTAAAAGAAATGGCTACTCAACAGGAAGATTTCCGTCTCCCAGACCCTAAAGCGAATTTTTATGCCTACCTCTCAAAACTTCAGATGATTGCCCAGACAGGAAAGAATGAGATCATTACTGACATAAAGTTGTTGAAGACAGACCTGGACCAAAAAGCAATTGGAGAAACTGCTTCGCGCGGTGAATTGATGCTGCGCAACAGCTCTTATGCCGAATTGGAAACTATGGTTCAATCCCTGGAAACTGCCACTACCCAAACCGTGACTTCCATTGAGGATATTGAAAGCCTCTATTCCGCCCTGGAAGGATCAGTGTTCTCCCGCACCTATGATTATTTCATCGAATCGGATAAATCCAACATAGAACTACAATTCAAGGAAAGCGAATTTTCCTCTTTAGGTGCAACCAATAGCTCTACCGTTTTAAAAAAGAAGAATATCAAGATCTTCTCCAAGGGAGGTTTTAAGATCAATACTGGAGTAGCTTTAACTATGAATAATTTCGAGGGGAGCTCCAATGAATATTATATCAACAGTGAAGGGAGCATAGCCTCAAGCCCTAAGGATTATTTTGTGCCCAACCTAAGCACCATGATCAATTTTTATCCGGTAATCTCGGAGAACTTCAACCTGGGGGGAAGTTTTGGCCTTTCAATTCCTATTTCCAGCAATATCAATGGGCTTAATTTTTTGCTCGGCCCTTCGGTGTTTCTAGGGAATGAAAGCAGGTTATCTCTTTCAGGAGGAATCGCATACGGACCAGTAGACCGGCTGACCGACGGGCTGCAACAGGGAGAAATGACAGCCTTGTCTTCTCTGGATGCATATACAGAAACTGTCTACGATTTGGGTTACTATTTTGGAATCTCTTTCAGTATTTTTGACCTCAATTAAAATTATATGAAAAAGTTATTACTTCTACTTCTACTGTCGTCGAATCTTATGTTTGCTGAAAAATATGCAATTATTATTGCGGTAGGTGAATATCCCGCAAAAACAGGATGGTCCCCCATTAGTTCAGGAAATGATGTGCCTCTTATAAAAAACACCTTATTGAACCAGGGTTTTTCTGAAAAAAACATCAGAGTCCTGCTCAATGAGGCTGCAACCCGAGATGGTATTATGACTTCTTTAAAAGAGCTTAGTGAAAAGGTCATTCGCGGTGATATTGTGGTCCTGCATTATTCAGGCCACGGACAGCAGATTTTCGACCAGAATTCCGAAGAGATCGACGGTTTGGATGAGTCTATTGTTCCTTATGACGCCTGGGTCAAATACACGCACAATTATAAAGGAGAGAGGCATATTCGAGACGATGAAATCGGAGATATCCTGGTAGAATTCCGAAATAATCTTGGAAAGAACGGGCAACTACTCATGCTTCTGGATAGCTGCCATTCAGGATCGGCAACCAGGGGTGGAAAAGCCAGAGGAAGTGCATCAGCTTTTGTGCCTGAAAATTGGGAAGAGTCTAAAGTTAAAGCTGAGAACAGCGGAAGCGCCATGTTCGAAAAAGCCAAGGTGGATGAGGATGCAGCTCCATTTATTCTTATTTCAGGGGCCTCTGCCAACGAGTTGAATTATGAATACGAGGGCAAGGGATCTTTGAGTTACTCCTTTGCGAAGGCAATGAATGAATTGGGATCTGGTTTTACCTATCGCCAGCTTTATTCCAAAATAGCATCGGTAATGAATACAATTTCTCCTAATCAGACTCCGACTATCGAGGGCAACCAGGACTACCTGCTCTTCAAGGGAGAGTACGTAAAGCAACAGCCATATTTTGAGTCTTCTAAAGTACTTCGGAACGACGTGTTGAAGATGCAGGCGGGGAAACTTCATGGGATTTTCGAGAATACTACGGTTAATGTCCTTCCCGCGGGAACAACAAAAGTGACTCCCGAGAAAATTATGAGTACTGGAACTGTGGTAATGTCAAAATATAACGAATCTAATATCCAGCTGGATAAGCCTTTGCCCGACCAGAATGAAAAGAACTACTGGATCTTCATTAAGGACAAATCTTATGGTGATATTTCCCTGAAGGTATTTCTTGACAAGAAAATAAAGGCAACACTCTTAACCAAAGAGATTTCGACCTTTCTTTCAGAAAAAAATCTTGGCGAAGTGGTTGAGGACACTTTACTTTCTGATGTCATTGTTTCCCAGGAAGGAGAAAACTTTCTTCTATATGCTACCAATGATCTGGCCGAAGTAGGCAGTGCCACTAAAAGCCGTGGAAGTGCTGCAGTAGAAGAGCTACAACAGAAATTATATAATTTTGCCCAGGGTCAGTATTTGAAAAACCTTAATCTTGACAACACCGCCTACGAATTCAGCTTCAGGATTTTACCCATGGAATACGATGTTGCCACAGAAGCTTTCGATGATACTCTTCCTGCAAGCAGCTATCTCAATGGAAACGGAATGTTTGCCGTAAGGCCGGGGCAGGATCATGTGGTTCTTGAGGTAACCAATCATAGCGAAATTCCAATCTATTTCAGCATTATCGAGATCAATACGCAGGGGGAGATAAGCCCATTCCTTCCAAACGGGAACTGTGAGCTCAATGACAATGAAAGAAGGCTGGAACCGGGAATGACAATGATCTTCAGGGATTGTGTTTTCTCATTTGCCCCGCCTTATGAGAAACTCGTTCTGAAAGGTTTTGCTTCCCCAACGCCACTGAATTTTCAACCTACAGTAAGGACCCGTGGAAAAATTGGTAGTACAAATCCACTGGAGAGCTTTCTCTCTGAAACCTACAGTCAGACTCGTGGAGGTGGAGGGAACAAGGTTTCAGGAAAGGTGGATGGCTACAGCACTGAATTCATCTATGAGATCGTGAAGAAAAGGTAAAACGATCTGCTTACTAAAAAAGCCACGGATACACAATTAACAATTGTGATTTCGCGGCTTCTTTATTCCTGCCAGTTTTAAGAAAGCACCAACATAAG
>CBFGYW010000267.1:0-3233 GCA_965653085.1 uncultured Salinimicrobium sp. | reverse complement strand
ATTCGCGATGTGATGGCTATTGAGAATACCAGCCAGTATAGGGGGCTTTACCACGTTCTTGGAGGAAAAATAAGTCCGATGGATGGGATAGGGCCTTCACATCTTACGATCTCCTCCCTGGTCGAGAAGGCAAAGTCGGGAGAGGTCCAGGAGATCATTTTTGCCCTGAGCAGCACCCTTGAAGGCGACACCACCAACTTCTACATCTTCAAGAAGCTGGAGGGGATAAATATAAAAACCAGCACCATTGCCCGCGGGATCGCTGTGGGAGATGAACTGGAATTCGCAGACGAAGTTACCCTTGGGCGTAGTATTACCAACAGAATTCCCTTTGAAAATTCCCTGAAGGGGTAAAATAGTCCTTCAGCCATTACTCTCTGCATTTTAAAAATTGGGTAAAAATTTTCTCCATACCCCTCGTTATTGTAATTTTACCAGGCTGCGTAGATTTATGCACAGGGGAAATTTCTTCGTGCTGAAAAAGTCCCTGTAAAAGCAATGGATTTTTAGTAAATTCGCAACCAGAATAAATTAATAAAGTTCCTATATAACAATATGGCAAAGTTTGAACTTAAATTACCCAAGATGGGAGAGAGTGTTGCGGAAGCAACCATTACTAACTGGCTCAAGGAAGTTGGGGATCATATAGAAGTTGACGAAGCAGTCTTTGAGATTGCCACCGATAAGGTGGACAGCGAAGTTCCCAGTGAAGTGGAAGGAGTTCTTGTGGAAAAGCTTTTTGGTGCCGACGATGTAGTGAAGGTGGGACAAACAGTTGCCATTATTGAAATAAAAGGAGAAGGAGAGGAGACGGCTGCAGCTTCAGAAGACCAGGACGACCAGGAAATCCGGCAAGCTGTCAAAGCAGTGGAAGAACGGGTAGAGATGGCAAGAGAAATCACCTCCACTGATTATTCCGACAGCAACAGGTTCTATTCTCCGTTAGTTAAAAATATTGCAAGGGAAGAAGGTATAAGCTTTGAGGAACTTGAAGCTATAGAAGGGAGCGGAAAAGATGGAAGAGTAACCAAGAATGATATTCTGGGATATCTTCAGAATCGAGGCTCAAAAGCGCCTCAGCAACAGAAAAAAGAAGAAGCACGACCTGCCGCAGCGGCATCGGTTGCAGCTCCTGCCAGGCCAGCCGTCAGCGTGAATGGGGAGGATGAAATCATCGAAATGTCCCGAATGGGTAAAATGATCGCCCACCATATGGTGGAAAGCGTGCAGACCTCTGCCCATGTTCAATCCTTCATTGAAGTTGATGTCACCAACATCTGGAACTGGCGTAAAAAGAACAAGGATGCCTTTGAGAAGCGGGAGGGAGAGAAGCTTACCTTCACTCCGATTTTCATGGAGGCGGTAGCCAAGGCTATCAAGGATTTCCCTATGATTAATGTCTCTGTTGACGGAGACAGGATCATCAAGAGGAAGAATATAAATCTTGGAATGGCAGCAGCACTGCCTGATGGAAACCTTATTGTTCCGGTAATCAAGAACGCAGATCAGCTGAACCTGGTTGGAATGGCCAAGGCTGTAAATGATCTGGCCAACCGTGCCAGGGCCAATAAGCTTAAGCCCGATGACATTCAGGGAGGTACCTATACCGTGACCAACGTTGGTACTTTCGGAAGTATTATGGGGACTCCGATAATAAATCAGCCTCAGGTAGCGATTCTTGCACTGGGAGCCATTAGAAAAGTTCCTGCGGTTATTGAGACTCCTGAGGGGGATTTCATTGGAATCCGATATAAGATGTTCCTGTCCCACAGTTATGACCACCGAGTGGTGAATGGTGCCCTGGGCGGGCAGTTCGTACAGCGGGTGGCCCAGTACCTTGAGAGTTTCGACAAGAACAGGGATTATTAGAAAAATGACTTTTTTCAACATAAAGCCATAGGGCACATTTAAAATTTAAGTGGCCTGTGGCTTTTTACATTTCTATATCTGAAGGCAAGGCCGGATTGTTGCCGGTCCTTTTTTCCAAAACCTGTCTGCCACATAAAATATACTATCTTTACGGAAAATGTAATAGAATCCATGGAGTTGAATCTCACCCGCCCCCTTTGTTTTTTTGATCTGGAGACTACGGGGACCAACGTAGCAAAAGATCGTATCGTAGAAATTTCCATTTTAAAGGTTTATCCTAACGGAAACAGGGAAAGCCGCACCTGGCTTGTGAATCCCGAGATGGAGATCCCGAAGGAAGCTGAGGCGGTGCATAAGATCAGCAATGAAAGGGTGGCAGACGAACCTACCTTTCGTCAGCTGGCTCCTGTCATAAATGAAATGATAAAAGGCTGCGATCTGGCGGGCTATAATTCCGATCGTTTTGATATTCCCCTGCTGGCAGAGGAAATGCTTAGGGCGGGAATAGATTTTGATCTGCAAAACACTCTGGCTATAGACGTGCAGACCATCTTCCATAAAATGGAACAGAGAACCCTGGCAGCAGCCTATAAATTCTACTGCGGAAAGGAACTCTTGGGTGCCCACAGTGCCGAGGCTGATACCATCGCCACCTATGAGGTCCTGAAATCCCAACTCGACAGATATCCGGAGCTGGAGAATAATGCCAAATGGCTGGCCAGCTTCAGCGAAAGAGTTCCCTGTGCCGATGCCGCAGGGCTTATCTCCTTTGATAAGGCCGGAAAGGAGATCTTCAACTTTGGGAAGTACAAAGGAAAGTGTGTGGAAGATATTTTCGATCAGGAACCAGGTTACTTCAGCTGGATCCAGGCGGCAGATTTTCCGGAATATTCGAAGAAAGTTTTCACTGCCATTAAATTGCGCAGGATGAATACTAAAGTCAGATAATCGTTGTTTATCCATTATCTATAGAGCAACATGAAAATAATTTGCATTGGCAGGAACTATACTGATCATATAGCTGAGCTGCATAATGAGAAACCCAAGGATCCGGTGATCTTTCTTAAACCGGACACTGCGATCCTGCTAAAGAAACAGCCTTTCTTCATTCCTGATTTTTCAAACGACGTACACTACGAGGTGGAGGTGCTGGTTCGGATCAATAAGGTGGGAAAGCATATTCAGAAGAAGTTTGCACACAAGTATTACGACGAAATAGGGCTGGGAATAGATTTTACAGCCCGGGACCTTCAGCAGCAGTTGAAAGAAAAGGGCCTTCCGTGGGAAAAAGCAAAGTCTTTTGATGGGGCTGCTGTAGTAGGGGAGAAATGGCTGCCGAGGGATCAATTCAGCAGTGTAGATGA
>CBFGYW010000266.1:0-3237 GCA_965653085.1 uncultured Salinimicrobium sp. | reverse complement strand
GGAGAAGATTGATGCTTCACAAAGGGACCAACCCCTTCTAATGTTAAATATCACCTATAGTTCAATTAAATAATTCTAAAAGGCCATCTCCGCTGCGGAGCAACCTCCTACTTTAATGGCAACTATGAGAAATTCAACAGATACAAATTACCTCCTGCAGGTAGAGGAGGACCAGATCCTGAAGGAATTTGAAAACTTCATTCTCCTCCGGGACCACCCCTGCATTATGGCTCAATCGATTTTCAGCAGCAAAAATCTTAACTTCCACGTCTACCCCAGCCTTGGATCAAAGGAAACAGCCTCCCTTTTACTGAAGGACCTCAGAGGCTATCTCAATAAGTACGACGAGGACAGCAAGCTCGTGTACACTTTCCTCGCGGTTTTCAAGGGCAGAAGTTTCTATTCCGAAAAAGAATATGAACAGCTTCTATGGCAGCAGCTGCAATATCTCCACGAGGCAGACAACAAACCCTGGGACCGGGAAGTGGATTCAGATCCTGAATCCGCCGATTTCAGCTTCAGCCTTGAAGGCAAAGCGTTCTACATGGTAGGAATGCACCCCAATTCTTCCCGTAGATCTCGTCAGGCTCCTTATCCCGCAATTGCCTTTAATTTGCACCTGCAGTTCGAACAACTTCGGGAGAAGGGGCGGTATGAGAAGGTGAAGCAACGCATAAGAGAGCGTGATATCGAACTTCAGGGAAATATAAATCCAATGCTGGAGGACTTCCATGAAGGAAGTGAAGCCAGACAATATAGTGGACGAAAAGTTGGAGAAGAATGGAAATGTCCTTTCCTTCACAAAAAAAATAAAAATGTACCTTCCCAAGAAATATCAGAAAACCGATAGCTCCTATATTTTCGATTTCATAAACCAGCATCCCTTCGCCACCGTCGTTTCCCCAGGAAATCGACTGATGGCAACACACCTCCCTGTGCTGACAGAAGGAACCTCTGATAATTTTAGGCTCTTCTCCCATTTGGCTAATCACAACGAACAGCTGCAGTTGTTGAAGGACGACAGCGAGGCGCTGCTTATCTTCCAGGGTGCCCAAGCTTATATTTCCTCTTCCTGGTACAAAGAGAAAGATATAAGCACCTGGGACTATTCCGCGGTCCACGTCAATGTGCGGGTCAGACGTCAGACAGAAAAAGAACTGGAGGAATCCCTCATAAAGCTTGTACATCATTTCGAGAAGGACCAGAAATCCCCTTTGATGTACCACGACATCCCCAAGCCAATGCTGCTGGAGCACCTTCCGCTCATCACCGGCTTCTGGTGCGAGATAATCCATATGGAAGCCATCGCAAAGCTACATCAGGGATATCCCAAAGAAGATGTGATTTCCGTAATGGATCATCTGGCAGCACAGGAAAATCCTGGTGCCAGAGAATTAAAAAACGATATTCAAAAAGAACATGGTCTTTAAAATTGAAAAACAAACCGGAGCCGCCTTTCTTCTGAAAAAAGGGCAGCGGCTGAAAGTAATTGACCCCCAGGGGGAGCAGGTAAGCGATATGGTACTCTTTAATGCTGAGGATGTTCGCGAGAAGATCTCCAGTGGAAAGACTCTGGATTTTGAAGAAACCATCCTGATTACCACGGGCAATTACCTGTGGAGCAACAGGAGCAGGAAAATGATGGAAATCCTCGAAGACACCAACGGAAGGAATGATTTTCTTCTGGCCCCCTGCAGCCCCGAGACCTTCAAAATCATGTACGACCACAGTGGATATCACCCCAGCTGTTTCGAAAATCTTTCTGTTAATCTGAAGGAATTCGGGATCACTCCTGATGACATCCCCACCGCCTTCAACATCTTTATGAATGTACAGTTCCAGCAGGACGGAAAGCTGAGAGTGGATCCTCCACTTAGCAAGGCAGGGGATTATGTTCTTTTTGAAGCCCAGATGGATCTCATCGTCGGCCTTACGGCCTGCTCTGCCGAAGACAGCAATAACGGCAGTTTTAAACCTATCCATTACATCATAGAAGAATAAAACCGCCTAAAGAATTTCTCTTCAGGCGGTTTATTTAAGCCGTTATTTCCCAAAGGGACTATCCGTGAGGCAGCTCCCTTTTTCTTCGGTATCTTATATTCAGCATCTCTATGATCAGCGAGAAGAAAATCGCAAAATAGATGTATCCTTTTGGAACGTGAGTATGTAAGGCTTCGACCACCAGCATAAATCCAATAAGGATAAGGAAGGACAGGGCCAGGATCTGGATGGTAGGATACTTGTTCACGAAATCGCCAATGGCTTTGGCGAAGATCATCATAACCACTATGGAAACAATAACTGCAATAACCATCAGAATGATCTGGTCAGTTAGTCCTACAGCTGTCAGAATGGAGTCAAAGGAGAAAATAAGATCCAGCAGCACGATCTGAAGGATCGCAGAGGTAAAGCCGTTCACCTTCTTTGGGGCCCCGCCCGTAGGATCGTGCTCATCCACCGCCTCAACCTTGTGGTGGATCTCTAAAATGGATTTCACCAGCAGGAACACTCCTCCAACTGCTAAAATAATATCCCGCCAGCTTAGCTCAAATCCCGATATTGTAAGAACCGGTTCCGTCAGCCCTACAATCCAGGTAATGCTCAACAGGAGCAGGATCCTCATTACCAATGCCAGTCCAAGGCCTCCCAACCGGGCTTTCTTCTGCTGGTCTGCAGGTAATTTCCCGGCCACTATGGAAATAAAGATGATATTGTCTATCCCCAGTACTATTTCCATAAAAGTCAGGGTAAGAAGGGCGATCCAGGTATCCAGTTCCAAAAATATTTCCATAGTTTAAGATTGTGTTGCTGAACAAAAATAAATATTTAAGCCAAATACTAATTATTTTTCCTGTTAAGCATATTCACAAGTTTATATGAGCTAACTTAAATTGAGGAAGCCAGGGACGAGAAAATAAAAAAGTTCTATTGGGAAAGGAGGTAGGGATCAAATAAGATTAACCACATATTGATAATAAATAGCAGCAGCAATCAGGAAAATCAAAAGCGCAAAAACAACTATCTTATCAAGTTTAAAATGCTTCATGAGGGGCTGAATTGAACCAATAAATGTATAAGATACTGCGCTCGAAAAAAAACAGATTAACAAGGTCTTATGTCATAAAAGAGGGTAATGCTGATGAAAGGCTGAATTCATCGACGAAGTGAACGAACAACCAGAAAAGGATCCCCTCCACCTGGTCCTTCAGAAAGCGATTTATCTTAAAAGTTAAGAGT
>CBFGYW010000265.1:0-3238 GCA_965653085.1 uncultured Salinimicrobium sp. | reverse complement strand
ACTGCCCAACTCTTCAGTACACCTTCCATCTCCAGTCTGAAATCGTAATGAAGATTGGTGGCATCGTGCTTCTGCACTACAAATATTGGCTTCTCACTCCTATTTTTATAGCTGCCCTCACTGGGTTCTTTAGTCTTTCTGAAATCTCTCTTTTCCTTGTAGGTCTTCATCAGGGCGGAATTTGAAGAGAGAATTTACGAAAAGCAGCAAGGGGACAGCGTTAAGGAAATATGAAATTGGCAGAAACGGATTTGTTTTTCAAGCGGTTTATTAAAGCGATCAAAAAAATCTGCACTTCTTTTGATGCGAATTAAATTTAAAATACTTTTACTGGCTCTTAGAAAGCCACCATAATTAGGTTAACAAGGAATGGAAAACGTCTGGTTATATGCCATAGCTGCCTTTACCGGTTTTATTGCCATCAATAATCCTTTTGGCAACATTCCCATTTTCCTTGGCCTCACCAAGCATGCCGACAGGGGTAGCATTGAAAGCATTAAAAAGGATGAAGATGATAAGCTCATTTCCCTGGAAGAAAGTTTTAAAATGGGAAGTGTGGAGGTGAAACTGCACGGGAAAAAGCTGAAAGGCGGCTTCAACCTCGTTCGGATGACCGGAGGAAAGATGAAGGGAAACTGGCTTCTGATGAAAAGGGATGATGAGACTGCTAACTCTGGAAAGGATATTCTTGATACTGCTCCCAATAGTGTACTTACCGATCGAAAGCTCGAGGAAATTGCAAAAGCCGAAATAGTGATAAAGAAATGACTTGAAGTGTAAAGGATCTTTCCTACTACCGAAATCTGAACTAAGACAGTATGAAAATAGTTAATGTTGAAATCACCCACCCGGAAAAGATTTTATTTCCGAAAAAGAAGATCACCAAAGGCCAGGTGGCACAATATTATGAGTCAATAGCAGAAAAGATGCTGCCATTTCTAAGGGACAGGCCTCTATCGCTGGTACGCTTCCCTGGCGGGATCAAGAGCAAAGGCTTCTTTCAGAAAAATGCAGCAGATTATTTTCCGGATTATATTAAAAGAGTGGAGATAGAGACAGAGGAAGGAACAAATATCCAGGTGGTCTGCAACAATAAAAAAAGCCTGATATACCTCGCAAACCAGAATACTGTGGAGTTCCATACCTGGCTCAGCAGAAAAGATATTGTCCGGAAGCCAGACAAGGTCGTCTTTGATCTTGACCCACCGAAGAATTCCTTTAATAGGGTAAAGGAGGGAGCAGGAATCCTGAAGGAATACCTCGAGCAGAAGAATTTTACTCCTGAGCTTATGACCACCGGTAAAAATGGCTTGCATGTTTACTATTACATCAGGCGAAGGAAGGATTTTGATAAGGTCAAGGAAGAAGTGCGGGAGTTTGCGGAAGAACTGGTGCAATTGCATCCTGCTCTCTTTACCACCAACATTAGAAAAAATCAACGGGAAGGAAAGATCTTTCTGGACTATCTGCGGAACGCCTACGCCCAGACCTCTATCTGCCCTTATTCCCTCAGGGCCAATGAAACAGCAGGGATAGCAACTCCTATTACCTGGGAGGAGTTACCGAATCTTTCAGCGGCCGACAGCTACAACTTTTCGCCTGCTAAATAGCAGCAGCCCTTGCAGAGGAATCTGGCTTCAGGATCAATCACGATATAAAAAAATAAAGAAGGGGCCATACCGGTAAATCCCGATGTAACCCCTCCTTCTTTTTTTTACCAAAGTACTTTTCTTAAGACAATGGTTAATTATCGACCAGTGCTTTATTAAAGGTCTACATATTTCTCCTGTACTGCCCCCCTACCTCAAACAAGGCATTGGTGATCTGCCCAAGTGAACAAACCTTGGTAGCTTCCATCAGTACCTCAAAGATATTTTCATTTTGAACTGCAGCATTTTTTACGCTCTCAAGCGTTTCTTCCTCCAGATCCTTCTTAGCTTTGTGAAGATTCTCGAGAGTCTTAATCTGATTCTGTTTTTCTTCCTCAGTCGCCCTTATCACCTCTCCCGGGGTTACTGTAGGTGAACCTGTGGAGCTAAGGAAAGTATTCACCCCGATAATCGGATACTCCCCACTGTGTTTCAGGGTTTCATAATACAGGCTTTCCTCCTGGATCTTGCTTCGCTGATACATGGTTTCCATGGCCCCTAATACCCCACCTCTTTCGGTAATGCGGTCGAATTCAAGAAGTACGGCTTCCTCCACCAGATCGGTAAGTTCTTCTATTATGAAGGACCCCTGAAGCGGGTTCTCATTCTTTGCAAGCCCCAGCTCCTTGTTGATGATCAGCTGAATTGCCATCGCCCTGCGTACAGAAGCTTCTGTAGGGGTCGTAATGGCTTCATCGTAAGCGTTTGTGTGTAGCGAATTACAGTTGTCGTAAATCGCGTAGAGGGCCTGCAAAGTGGTCCTGATATCATTAAAGTCGATCTCCTGTGCGTGAAGGGAACGTCCCGAAGTCTGAATATGATATTTCAGCATCTGTGCCCTTGGGTCGGCATTGTATTTATTCTTCATTGCCTTTGACCAGATTTTTCGCGCCACCCTTCCAATCACCGCGTATTCCGGATCAACGCCGTTGGAAAAGAAGAAGGATAAATTAGGGCCGAATTTATTGATGTCCATCCCACGGCTCAGGTAGTATTCCACATAAGTAAACCCATTCGCCAAGGTCAGGGCAAGCTGGGTAATAGGGTTGGCTCCCGCCTCGGCGATATGATAGCCCGATATGGATACGGAGTAAAAATTCCTTACGTTTTCCTTTATGAAGTATTCCTGAACATCACCCATTAGCCTAAGGGCAAATTCGGTTGAGAAGATACAGGTATTCTGTGCCTGATCCTCCTTCAGGATATCAGCCTGTACCGTACCCCTCAGCTGCATTAGGGTGCGGGCCTTGATCTCCTGGTAAATTTCTGAAGGCAGTACCTGATCTCCGGTAACGCCCAGCAGCATCAATCCCAGACCATCATTCCCTTCTGGAAGTTCACCTCGGTATTCAGGCTTTTCAAGCCCATTTTCCTGGTACATCTTCCTGATCTTTTCCTCCACCTCAGCCTCCAGCCCGTGACTCTTTATATACTTCTCGCACTGCTGATCGATGGCAGCGTTCATAAAAAAGCCCAGCAGCATCGGCGCAGGACCATTGATGGTCATACTCACCGATGTCAGAGCGTCGGCAAGATCAAACCCCGAATAGAGTTTTTTGGCGTCGTCCAGACAGCAGATGGAAACGCCC
>CBFGYW010000264.1:0-3258 GCA_965653085.1 uncultured Salinimicrobium sp. | reverse complement strand
AGGACAGAAATTGGCGAATAAACAGAATTCAAAGGCTTCGTTTTCTTCTATATCAAAGAATAGATATCCATATTCATTAACCTCTCTATCATCAAAACATAAGACTTCCACGTCTACATATTTTTTCACACCTGCACCCAGGGCAATGTCAATTGGCAATGGAGTGTCCACAAAAGAAGCGAAACCGCTGCCAGAGCCGTCGTCTATAGGAGCTACCCAGATAACTTCCCCGTCAGAATTAAGTACAGTGAAATATTCCAGGGTATAAGTACCCGGTTCCAGTTCTAAGGAAGCAGACTCATTGGTGAAATATTCGTCCTGTCCATCATTATCATAATCCTGAGGATTTGGATTTACTGTTACTCTTAAAGGAGTTCCAACAGTACCAACAACTGCCTGATCTCCCTGGGTCAGCACAACGTCCACAAAGGCAGGAACATCATCACAACAGTCTGGAATGGAAGTAACCGCCTGTTTTAAAGCAGCATCATTGTCAACAAGATTATTCAAAAAGGCCCCGAAAGAAAGGGTTCCTTTGTTTGCGGGATCATCTCCAATCGCAGGATCTTCTTCCTTACTACAGGAAGTAAACAGCATACAGACTACGGTCAGGCAGGCCAGGTAAATCTTAAAGTTTTTCATGATTAAAGGTTTTAATTAATAATATTTAGAATGGTTAATTTTTTGCAATCCAATCCCAGGGACCATAAAGGGCCTGATTTTTTCTAATCTCTGGGGGAACCAGCTTTTGCTGGCAGGGGGAGCTGTATGTTCTTAGAATCCTATGCTTAAATGTAGGATAAATCTGTACTTTTTTCAATGGGGGATTTCCCCCCATTTTTACTGTTCCATTAGATTTCTATCATTTTATGGTTCAATGCGTAGACTATGCTCTCCAGAATAGTATCGGAGTTTGTTCTCTTTATAATGTTGGATCGATGTTTCTCAATTGTTTTGGCAGAAATGCACAAGGCTTCGGAGATCTCTTTTGTTTTATATCCCTTGCACAACAGGCCAATGATCTCTTTTTCCCTTTTGGTAAAACTGAAATTTTCCAGGGAGTTGTTGTTTGAAAAAACCTGTTCTGTCTCCCGCGAAACTGTACCTATCTGATCATTTATAGGAATCTGTTCCTCTGCAAAATTGATCATCATTACCATTTGCCCTGTCAGGTCCATATCCAGTTTGGAAAAGGTAATATTTGCCTCTCTCACCTTATTGTTCATAAGCAGAAGGGAAGTTTTGGTAGTCGCTTTCATGTGTTTTCCACGGGTGAAATTCCTTAGGGCGTCCAGCACCTGATATTTATTTCTGCAATCTACTATATCGGTTATCTTAATCTGATCATTGGAAGTGACGAAAAAGTATCTTTTAAAGGAATCATTCATGGCAATGATGGACTCATTCTGAAGAAGGACCACCGGGTGGCTAAGCAGATTGAACAGTCCCATGAAAGAATCCTTCCAGTAGTTGGTAAGACATCTTTTTACGGAGATGGCATCCCCTATCTTTTCAAGAACAGCCGCAGGGCTGAGGTTGTTAAAAAGAATCTCATCCACATCCTCTCCAAAGCGGTCAAGGGTTTCCATCTTATTCTCCTTCTTTGCATACAGAAAAAGAAAACTCTTATTTAAAAAATGGGTGTTCTTAAAGCTTTGGAGATTTCTGACATTATCAGAAGTCATGTTGGTGTAATCTAAAAGGATGGCATCGGGAAGATAGCTGAGCGCCAAAGTGTAGCCTGCATGTATATTATGGACACTGGTAATTTCAAAAGAAGTCTCTGCTGAAGATTTTAAACCCGAAATTAAATCTTTGTCCTTACTTATAATGAGTAGTTGTTTCTTTTCCATATTTCTGTTCTTTTTATAGCGACTCTTCTTCTTTTAATTTCTCTTTCTCTTTATCTTATATAAGGTGCTCCATCTTCTTCCTTCAACTATGGGGTAAATCCCTCATTTTTACAAGTATAAATATATCCATTCTAGTTTAAAAAGTATATTAAATTTGGGTAGTATTATACTGACAATTAAAGAGTTAAAAGCAGATTGCTTGTCAAAAATTATCATTAATTATGAAAAATTTAGTCTTTAAATGTCAAGATTTTTAACTTTTACCGAGACTAAAAATCAAGGGTGTAGGAAAAAATTCAGTACAGTTTTACAAATAAAGTCCGCTTTTCAAATCTCCTGCTGTTTGAGTATCTTTGCCCTCTTGAATAAAAAATATGGCAGTTACTGAAGATAATATTGAAGTTTTAGGTGCCCGTGTCCATAATCTTAAAGATATTGATGTTTCAATCCCTCGCGAAAAGCTGGTAGTCATCACCGGATTGTCAGGATCTGGAAAATCATCTCTGGCCTTCGATACCATATATGCGGAGGGTCAACGCCGCTATATAGAAACCTTTTCAGCCTATGCCCGGCAGTTCCTTGGCGGACTTGAACGGCCCGATGTCGATAAGATTGAAGGCCTCTCCCCTGTTATTGCCATAGAACAGAAAACCACCAGTAAGAGTCCAAGAAGTACTGTAGGCACCATCACCGAGATATATGATTTCCTGCGCCTGCTCTTAGCAAGGGCCAGCGACGCCTACAGCTATAACACCGGAGAAAAAATGGTGAGTTATAGCGATGATCAGATTAAGGACCTCATTATAGAGGATTTCCACGAAAAAAGGATCAATATTCTTGCACCAGTCATCAGGTCCAGAAAAGGGCATTATCGCGAACTCTTTGAACAGATCGCAAAACAGGGCTTCGTCAAAGTTAGAATCAACGGAGAGATCAGGGATATCGTCAAAGGGATGAAACTCGACCGGTATAAGACCCACGACATCGAAATTGTGGTCGATAGGTTAATGGTTGAAGACAAGGCTGACGCAGATAAAAGGCTCACCGAAAGTATCAAAACCGCCATGCATCACGGAGAGGATGTCCTGATGCTTATTGAACAGGACACCCAGGAAGTACGGTACTTCAGCCGAAACCTGATGTGCCCAACCACAGGAATTTCCTATCCTAACCCCGAGCCCAATAATTTCTCCTTCAACTCCCCTAAAGGCGCCTGCCCTGTCTGCAACGGGATTGGCAGCCTCCATAAAATCAATACCGAAAAGATAATTCCGGATCCTTCTAAATCCATAAAAAACGGAGGACTTGAACCCCACGGGCCTCAAAAGAAGAACTGGATCTTCAGCCAGCTGGAGTTGATTGCCCAGCGTTTCGAATTCAAATTAAGCGATCCTATCAAGGATAT
>CBFGYW010000263.1:0-3273 GCA_965653085.1 uncultured Salinimicrobium sp. | reverse complement strand
ATGGATATCATCAAAGGCCTCGGAAATGCCAACAAGATAATGAACCGCATCCTCTAGGAAACCCGCCACCCCCGGCATGGAAGACAGAAAGACCGTAGTGCTGCAGTCGCACCTGGATATGGTGCACCAGAAGAACAGCGATTCTGACTTTGACTTTGCCACCCAGGGAATAGAAATGTTTGTTGAAGGGGACTGGGTGAAAGCTAGGGGCACTACTTTAGGTGCCGACAATGGATTGGGAGTCGCCACCATCATGGCCATTCTGGAGAGCAAGGAAATAGAACACCCCCAGCTGGAGGCACTTTTTACCATAGATGAGGAAACCGGGATGACAGGTGCCATGGGCTTAAAACCGGGAGTCCTTACAGGAGAGATCCTGCTGAACCTCGATACCGAAGAAGACGACGAAATAGGGATAGGCTGCGCTGGTGGAGTAGATGTTACAGCTACAGGAAGTTACCAGGAGCAGGAACCTGAACAGGGGGGGGCAACCTTTGAGATCCAGGTAAAAGGACTTCAGGGAGGCCACTCCGGAATGGATATCATCAAAGGCCTCGGAAATGCCAACAAGATAATGAACCGCATCCTCTTTGAAGCGGCTGATATCTTTTCTGCCCAGGTTTCGATGATCAACGGTGGTGGCCTCAGAAATGCCATCCCCCGTGAGAGTGTGGCAACTGTGGTTGTGGCAAATCTGGATTTCAAGGACTTTTTTAACGGCATCCAAAAGGTAATTGACGATATCAAAAACGAATACAGGAATCTGGAGCCGGATCTTCAGATAAATATCAAGGAAACTGCCCCGGCTTCAAAAATAATGGAATCACAGGCACAGGAAAAGCTCCTGCAGAGCCTTTACGCTGCCCACAACGGAGTTTTCAGGATGAGTCCCGAGATCGAGGACCTGGTGGAAACTTCAAACAATATCGCCAAGGTAGAGGTGGCTGATGGCAGGATCGAGATCAAATGCCTTACCCGCTCTTCGGTCCAGTCTTCCAAAGAAGATCTGGCTAATAGCCTGAGATCCGTCTTTGAGTTGGGAGGCCTGAAGGTGCAGTTCTCAGGTGCTTACCCAGGCTGGGCTCCCAATCCTGATTCTGAGATCGTGAAGCTGCTGGACGAAATTTACCAGAAGCTCAATGGGCAGAAAGCAGAGGTAGCTGCCTGCCACGCCGGACTGGAATGCGGGATCATAGGGAAGAATTATCCGGAGATGGAAATGGTATCCTTCGGCCCCACAATACGCGGTGCCCATTCCCCAGATGAGAAGGCAAGCATTTCTTCTGCTCAGAAATACTGGAAGTTCGTGCTGGAGATATTGAAGAATATCCCGAAGAAATAGAAGGGGTTCTGCTAGGCGTACAACAGTGTGCTCTGAAAATCATTCGCAGCTCGAACCAACGGCTGCAACTGCCTTAAGCCTGTTCTCCAATAAAAAAAGCCCGGCACTGCCGGGCTTTCATATTTATCTTCAAAATTATTCCACGATATCTACAAGCTCTACCTGGAAGATCAAATCAGAGTTAGGAGGAATAACCCCGCCATATCCGCGCTGTCCGTACCCTAAATGTGCAGGGATGAACAAAGTTGCCTTGTCTCCCACATTCAAGGTCTGTACGCCTTCCTTGAAGCCGGCGATCATCTGTGCATCGGGGCTGTATGACATTTGCATCGGCTGATAGCCATTCATATCTTTTCTTCTCTGGTCGAAAGCACCCATTTCCCGGGCTACCTCCTCAATACTTGAATCAAATAACTGCCCATTGGGAAGGTATCCTGCATAATGAACCAGCACCATATCTCCCGCATTAGGGGTAGGCCCGCTGCCTTCTTCTGTTACATTGATCAAAAGGCCGCTTGGAAGCTCCCTGGCTCCGGCTTTCAGCGAATCCAGCTGCATGGCCTTGGCAGCCATGACTTCGGTGGCCTTACGCTCTTTTTCAGCATTCACGGCCTCTATGTTCTTCAGTTCCTCTTCAAAAACTGCGTTGGCATCAAAATTCTTGGCTGCACTTCCCTTTCTGATGATGTTCACCTCATTGATCACAATATCCTCCAAAGGCCTGTCAGTCCCTGAAGTTTCCACCACTCCTATGCTGTCAACTATCTCCTGGCCTTCTACCACTTTTCCGAAGACGGTATGCATGCCATCCAGCCACGGAGTTTCCTTTAAGGTGATGAAGAACTGACTTCCATTGGTGTCGGGGCCCGAATTAGCCATAGAAAGGATTCCCTTGCTGCTGTGGCTTAAAGAATCCGTGGTCTCGTTCGGGAACTGGTATCCAGGGCCACCGCTTCCGGTGCCGGTTGGGTCTCCTCCCTGGATCATGAAATCTTCAATGACCCGGTGGAAAACAAGTCCGTTGTAAAAGGGTTTCCCCTTATATTCATCCGAAACCCTGCTGCTGTTACCTTCAGCAAGAGAAACAAAGCTGGCTACGGTAATTGGAGTCTGTTCAAAATAGAGTTCCGTTACGAAAGTGCCTTTGTTGGTGACGAATTCCGCATAAAGCCCGTCTTCCAGATCGGGATACTCGTTGCAGGCGGTTAGGGACAGCGCGACGCTGAACAAAAATAGAATTGATAATTTCCTCATGGTGTTAGTCTTGATTTTGATTGTTGGTGTTCGACGTTATAGAATACAGGGTCACGGTGGAAATGATCGGCAGGTTGGTACCAATCTTCTTTTTGTCGCCGTAATACCCGTAAGCTTTGTGTGAGGGAAACAGGAAAGTCACTGTTTCGCCCTCGTGCATGATCTTCAGTCCTTCCCTGAGGCCGCTGAAAAGCTCCTCCTGGTCCATGGCATAGGTCCGGCGGGGTAGTTCTTCTTCAGAATAGATGGTCCTGCCATCGAGGGTTTGCATGGTATAGTCAAATTCCACCAGGTCCCCGAACTGAGGCGTGCGGGTGGCGGAAGTGTCTTTTTTGTTGTAATAGTACCAGAAGCCATTGGGGGAGGAGATATAGGTGTTGCTGCTGTCTTGCGCAATGATCTGGCGGATGAGTTCCTCCTCCTGGGCCACCAGCTTCTTGTTCCGCTCTACCGATTCCTCGATAAAGGAGCCGGAACTCTGACTTACAGGCCTGCGTGCCTCCGGGGTTTTACAGGCAAAGAAACTCAGGAACACGAGCAGTAAAAAGGGCCATTTTCTCATAGGCTGAGGCTGGTTTTATACTGTGGTAAGATACTAATAAAATTTTCAATAGTCTGCTGCAGGGATTCGGATGAATATAAGGGGAAACCCTTTTACAACGGACTTGTTTTCCACC
>CBFGYW010000262.1:0-3276 GCA_965653085.1 uncultured Salinimicrobium sp. | reverse complement strand
TTATGGGAGCTGAATTCGGGCAAAGTTTCGAATGGAACCACGATTCAAGTCTGGACTGGCACCTTCTTCAATACGACCTGCACCGGCAACTCAGGGAAACGGTAAAAAGCCTGAACCATTTATATAAAACCGAACCTGCCCTCTATGAAAACAGCTTCAACAATGAAGGCTTCCAGTGGGTAGACATCAATGATGCCGAAAATTCTGTTATCAGCTTTCTACGCAAAGGGAAAAGCAATGAACGGATTCTGGTGATCTGCAATTTCACTCCGGTTCCGCGCGAAAATTATCACCTGAGAATTTCCGAGGAAGGTTCCTGGAAGGAGATTTTCAATAGTGATGAGGAAAGGTTCGGCGGAAGCAATATGAAAAATTATGACTCGATTGAGTCTCAAAAGGCTATTGGAGATGATCATAATTTCATTGTGGTAAGCCTTCCTCCTCTGTCTGTTCTATATCTGAAAAAAAATTAGAGGAGCGCAACAACCTAAGGTGAAGATTGGCTTTTGCTGAAAGTCTTCGTAATTTTATAGGTCATTACAACAGTATGGGAAATAATAAAAAAAGCCTTGAAGACATAGACTTTTCAGTGCTTGACCTTGTAGCTGTCACTGAAGGCAGCACTCCCCGTGAAGCCATCCGTCGATCTGTTAACCTGGCGCAGAAGGTGGAGGAATGGAATTTCAAGAGGTTCTGGATCTCGGAACACCACAATATGGAAAGCATTGTAAGTTCCGCTACCTCCCTACTTTTAGGGCACGTGGCAGAAGCAACCTCCCGAATAAGGATCGGTTCCGGAGGAATAATGCTGCCTAACCACTCACCGCTGGTCATTGCAGAACAATTTGGCACTTTGGAAACTCTATATCCCGGTAGAATTGACCTGGGTTTGGGAAGAGCTCCCGGAACAGATCAGAAAACAGCTATGGCCCTTCGACGGCACCGAAACGAAAGTGTCAATGATTTTCCAAATGATGTACAGGCCCTTCAGATATATTTTTCCTCGGAGAACCGTCATTCGGAAGTGAGGGCAATTCCAGGGGAGGGATTGAAAATTCCACTATACCTCCTGGGTTCCAGTACTTATAGCGCCCAGCTTGCTGGAATGCTGGGCCTCCCCTATGCTTTCGCCAGTCATTTTGCCCCTACCCATTTGCATGAGGCGCTTGGGCTTTATCATCAGAATTTCAAGGCTTCAGCTCAATTGAACATGCCGTTTTCTATGGCCTGTGTCAATATAATTGCTGCAGATACCGATGAGGAGGCCGCATATCTTTCGACTAGCCAACAGCAATTTGCCCTGGGAATCATTAGGGGAGTCAGAAAACCTATGCCCGCACCGGTAAAGTCAATGGAAGATATCTGGAATCCGGCAGAAAAAGCTGCCATTAAGAATATGATGACATATAGTTTTATCGGAGCAAAGGAGACCATTAAGGAGCAGCTAAATGAATTCATCGACCAGACCAGGGTGGATGAGCTAATTGTTGTTTCCCATATCCATGACCATCAGGCGAGACTGAGGTCATACGAGATTGTGGGAGAACTAAAAAAGCCTAAAAATCCTTTCTTCGATTCTGAGGTTTCCTCTTGAAACTGGAGACTAAGGCAGCGGGACCTAAATTAATTCCTTCATAGGAGGGAATTTTTAAATGCCTGAGAGATCTTCTGTCTCAACCCCTCCTCCATTCTGTTGCCTGAAGAGAATTTCTGATTGACCTCCAGCTCAATTCCTGAATAATTTTCAGGAAACACCTTTCGAAGATGTGTAGTAAACCCGTCTGCCTTTCCTAAATATGGATAGTTGAAACGAACCCGAAGCTCCAGGCCTTCAGCCAAAAGTTCTTGCTTCATTCGAGCACAAAAAGCCTTTTCCGCCTTTTTGGAAGGGTCGTATAACAGACCAATATCGGCATTCCTCTCAATTCCGTTCAATTTTGGAGTAAAGCTATGGATTGAAAGATGTAGTACCTTCTCCCCTGCCTGCATGGCCTTTTCAATTTCCCTTTCCACCTTTTCCCGATAAGGTAAATAATAAGATTTAAGGATTTTACTTTTTTCTTCGCCCGATAAATTTCCAGTGTATTCGGAAAACAAGTTTGAATGATGGAGAGAACGATTTAGCTCCACCAGAAGTCTGGAAGTCTCTGAAAAACAGGAAAAATCTGCCAGGGGCTTAAGGGAGTGAAACAAGTCCAGGGCTCCCGGATCATAGCCTCTATGTGATTCCAATGCATTTCCTGCTGCCTTAAAGTTTGGACGGTATTCCAACGGAATGAAATTCCCTCCGTGCTCACATGTTAGAATAAATTTCAAGGGGTGAAGAACCGGTTTTCAGCAAGGCAGGCACCCAAGCGTCTGTAAACCGAAAGAATTTTTTCCTCGGAATAATCGTCGTCCAAAGCCTCCAGGATACGTGTTGAAAGACTGCCATTCTTCAGCAGGAATTCAATGCTCTCGCAGTGTTTTTTCGAAATATTGCTTTTCACTTTGGAAAACAACTTTGCCCAGATCTGCTTCACTTTTGCTTCTTTTTCAAGGTCAAATGCGTCGAGGTAAGTTGGATTCTGGATAAGAGTTTCTTCTGCCTCCATATTCACATTGTCAAGAATCCCGAATAGCGCATCTTCATGCCAGATCTTCTGGTCATTCAGGGAAATCAGCTCCTCACTTACCAGCAGTTTTAAACTCTCTATGATTAACACTGCTATTGCTATATCTGCCTTAGGACACTCCTGAATATCGATCACCCGAATTTCTATGGCTCCTCTGTCAAATCTTGCAATGGCCCCACGAGAATTGAGAAAATGCTGGTCCAGAATCCCTTCCGTGTCGTGAGGTTTTATAGCCAGGTTAATAGGTTCGAAGATTTCACTGGTATATTCCTTTCTTGTGAAGACCCGCTCCGGAATAACCTTTCCAGTCATCTGCGGAATCTCCTTCTGATTTGTTTTATACACTTCCATTCGAGCGTCCTTAAAGCCGGTGTACTTACCTTCAAAGATGGGGGAACTGGCACATAGCCCTGGAATAATGGGAAGCAGTAGCCTGATGGCGGCATGAAGCCTTCCAAATTCTTCATCATTTTTGAAGGGCAGGTTTATATGCATACTCTGAACATTACTCCAGCCATGACCCCTGCAATCGAAGATCTTGTTGTAGAGAGCGTAGATCTGATTGTAGTGATGCTCCCAAAGCTTCATTTCTGTCTCCGGATGCATCAATGGATGAGAGGCGGTGGGTAATAGTTCGGATTTGAACTCTTTTAGAAGTTCA
>CBFGYW010000261.1:0-3277 GCA_965653085.1 uncultured Salinimicrobium sp. | reverse complement strand
GCGGGGTTCTGGCGCAAGTTGATGGCGTTTGCCGGACCGGGATACCTGGTGGCGATACCACAACGAAAACATCATCCTCTCGCGGGAATTTGTTCCACTTGACCCTGAAGGAAAGATTCTCGGCAAAGGAGAGTTCCTGAAAACCCTTACTTCAGGGAAGTATATAGCTGAAAAAGTAGAGGGGGAGGATTCCCTGACCTATCGCCTGATCGAACTTGGAGAAAAGGCAGATGAGAGCATCAGCAGCTCAATCAAAGTTGCATCTGCAGGAGATTATGCCAATTATTTGCTGGAGGGACAGGAATTTCCAGTTTTTGAGTTCAAAGACCTCGAAGGCAACACCTATGACAATGCCAACACGAAAGGCAAGACATTGGTCCTGAAGGCCTGGTTCATCAATTGTAAACCCTGTGTAGCAGAAATGCCGGACCTCAACCGGCTGGTAGAAGATTATAAGGAAAGGGAAGACGTGATCTTCGTGAGCCTGGCGACCGACAAACCAGAGGAGCTGAAGAAATTCCTTTCAGAAACAGAATTCAAATATCCCGTAGTTGCGGAACAGGAAGGATTTTTAAGGGATTCCCTGGCCGTCAGGGCCTATCCAACCCATATCATCATAGACGAATCAGGTGTTATTTCAAAAGTTGTGAATTCCTATGAGGAACTGGTATTTGCCCTGGAAAGAAAAGAAATTCTGCCCGAAAAAGGGGAAATGACTCCGCCACCGCCACCCCCTCCACCGATGGGATAGACCTGTGTCAGAAGTTAAGCAAGGTCCGGTTATTTTTCCCGGACCTTTTTTATCCATTGGTTTACCCTCTCCTCCAGAATCGTAAGAGTTACGGTGCCCTGCTCCAGGATCACCTGGTGAAAGTCGCGGATATTGAATTTCTCACCCAGCTGGTTTTCGGCTTTTTTCCGAAGCTCCCTGATCTTGAGTTCCCCGATCTTATAGGAAACCGCCTGCCCGGGCCAGGAGATATAACGGTCTATTTCAGTATTGATCTCGTGCAGGGAAAGGGCGGTATTCTGTTTCAGGAAATCCACAGCCTCTTCCCTGCTCCAGCCTTTGGCGTGCATCCCCGTATCCACGACCAGGCGACAGGCCCGCCATTGTTCATAGGTGAGCTTGCCAAAGCGCTCGTAAGGAGTGGTATAAATACCCATCTCTTCGGCAAGAAATTCGGAATAGAGCCCCCAGCCTTCCCCGTAGGCCGAGAGATAGACTCCCTTCCTGAAGGCAGGAAAGCCTGCTCCTAATTCCTTGTTCAGCTCAATCTGAAGATGGTGCCCCGGCACCGCTTCGTGGGCCGTGAGGGATGGAAGTACGTAAAGGGGCCTGCTGGGCAGGTCATAGGTGTTCACCCAATAATATCCCGGCTGGGTGCTGGAAGAGGAGCCAAAATAACGGCCTGTGGTGTATTTGGGAGCGATGGCATCGGGTACAGGTGCCACTCCGTATGGTTTTCTGGGCAGGGTCCTGAAAAAACGAGGCAGTTCGGCATCGATGCGTTTAGAGATGTCCCGGGCTTCCTTCAGAAGTTCCTCCCCGCTGGTCGCGTAGAATTGAGGATCAGTCCGTAGGAACAGAAGGAAGTCTTCAAAACTGCCCTCGAATTTCACCTCCTGTATGATCTTCTTCATCTCAGAATTGATACGAGCCACCTCTTCCAGTCCTATCTGGTGAATCTCCTCTGCTGTAAGGTCAAGGGTCGTATAGTAGTTCAGGCGGTTCTGGTAATATTCCCGCCCGTTGGGGATTTCAGAAACTCCGATTGCGGTGCGGGTGTTGGGCAAATATTCTTCTTCGAAGAACTGTTTGATCCTTCTGAACTGGGGTACCAGCTTTTCAGAAATAACGGTTCTGGCAGCCGTGAGGACTGAATCCTTCTGCTTTTCTGAAAGGGTAGCAGGCAGTTTGAGAAACGGACTATAATAGAAGCTCTCTGTGGGATCTTCGACGATCTGATCGTTATAGGTGGCCTCGTAACCCTTAAAGATGATCCTGGGCTGCGTAATACCCTCCCGCAGGCCTTTTCGCAGGAGCACGAGGTGCTGGTCGACAAATTCGGGGACAGCCTCGAGTTTTTTCAGGTACCTTTTTACTTCTGCGTAATTATTCAGGGGTCTTACCTGGTAGGGCAGGCTCACATGGAATCCTGCATCTGAGAGGAGGGGATTGAGATAAGCCTTGTATTTGTAATGATCCACCTCTTCCTGAAGCCGGAACCTCATAAGCTCCTTCGAGATCTTTTCGGTTTCGGAGAGTCCTTCAGGATCAATGGTCTTCAGTTCCTTCAGTTTGGCCTGTGCGAATTCTGCTTTTTTTCTGTAGTATTCCTCAGTAAAGAGCCCCAGCGGGTACCTGGTTCTGTCATAGCCCTCCTGATTTTCAATACTGTTGATAAATCGGGACAGTTCCGCCGAGGATTTCTGGGACAAGAGGCTAACGGGAATGAGAAGAAGGATTATGAGGCTTGCGAGGTGCTTTGTCATGTCTGGTTGTTTCTATGGCTTGCTGAAGTATTTCCTTTGATCCTGTCCCAAAGGTCTGAAATTATCTGTTTTGCATTCTCAGGTCGCTTTTCAACTTCCTCCACTGTCACCTTTCCATCTTCAGCAATAAGTTTATAGCTGAAGGTAAATGGTGAATCTTCAGCATAAGGATTCTGCTGGCCGAACCTGAGGTCATTGAAGTACAGGTCTCCGTCCTTTTCGGTTATGATGAACCAGCCATTGGAGATATCTATCAGGCGCTGGATCGTCGGATCATCGATCAGCCTGCCCAGATAGTCGTGGTTCTTTGGAAAGGATTTGAAACGCACCAGCTTATCTGAATCCAGCAGGGAATAACTTCCGATTAAAAAATCCTCTTCTGTTTCAACATTGGCGGTCCAGAGGATGGTGTTGAAAGGGGAAGGCTTGGTTTCCATATCCTTGAAAAAGATGCCCTGCTGGTCCAGACTCTCCTTGAAGATGCTGAAGGTGTAGGCCTTCAGGCCAAGGCTCAGGAGCAGGTAACCGCTGCTGATCCAGAGTCCGAGATTCATATACCTGGTCCTTTGCCGGCTGTCCCTCTTCCTGCGCATGGCCAGGATTAGGAAGATCAGCAAAGGCAGGGTATAAAGAGGATCTATGACGAAGATGCTTTTGAAGGCGAGCTCGATCTCAAAGGGCCAGAACAGCTGAGTGCCCCAGGTGGTGAAGGAATCCAGGAGTGGGTGGGTGAACAGGCCCCAGAACATCAGCCAGGACCATTCCCTCCAGCTGGCTGACT
>CBFGYW010000260.1:0-3297 GCA_965653085.1 uncultured Salinimicrobium sp. | reverse complement strand
AGCGAAGCCTTTTTGAAAGAAGAAAGTTCGCCCTCTACGAGTTCCCGCTTTATTTCCAGTCCCACAAGAAGAAAGAAAATTGCCATAAGGCCGTCGTTAATCCACAAAAGGAGCGGATATCGAAGATGAATATCTGCGTTTTCCCATCCCAATTCAGTTTGCAACAGGGAATTAAATCCTGTGGCCAAAGGAGAGTTTGCGAGAATAAGGGAAATTATAACACATAGAAGCAGGAGAATCCCTCCGGCACTACCTGAACTAAAAAAATCTTTGAAAGGTCTTAGGTTAATCTGCATTCTGAAAAAAAGAGTTTATACGGTCCACGGCGTCTCAAAACAAACAGCTTTTCTGAAGACCGGTGTAGGAATCCCGAAATTAAGAAAAGTCCACCAATAACTACCTAAAAAGTATATTTAACTTTTATTAAAGTATTAACAAAACTTATGATTTTAGCAGCTTCAGCAGTAGCGAAAGCCTTCAGTTAGAACAAAGTATGATTGTTTTATTTAATTTTCAGGTATTTATAATCTGAAATACATCTTAAAACCATTACCTTCAGTTAGATGTTGTAAGCCCGTTTCTGCCTGTATTTTAATTAGCCAACGAAAGTTTTCAACAAAAAAATGCTGAAGGCTTTGGGAAATAACGGGAGAAGCTCTGATTATTCTTCTTACTAAATTGAAATTCTTCCTTTCAAATTCGTATTTCTACAAGGGGAGTTAGAAGTTCAGGCAATTAGGAATTAAGATACGGCAGACTGAATAGCCACCGCCAGGTCCTTTTCGAAATATCTTGTCAGGACAATTATCAGTATTCCGGAAATGACATAGATCCAGGAATGCATTTTAAGTTTATTCAGATATAAACCTATGGCTGCCAGGAGAACAAAAGGCAGGCATAAGATCAGATTCGCCTCAAGCCAGGCGCCCTTAAAAATAGCAAATGCCTTTATCCCGATAAAAAAGAAACTGTAGATCAGGATGATCTTTGTAATGATTTCGAGGTTCCGTTGAGACATTTCAGAAAGATCAGTTGTAATCAGCCGGTGGCCTGCGAGCAGGGAAAGCTCTTTCAAAAGCTGCCCCCATCTCCAAAAGCTTTCCTTCCTGAAAAGGTCGTGCGTAAAAGGTGAGGCTCGTCGGCTCCCCATCGGCCCCAAATCCCATAGGCATAGCAAGTGCCGGATACTTTGCTACAGCCGCCAGGGCAGCGTGATAATTATCAATGGAAAGCACAAAATCAAGGTTATGCTCCTGCATTGGCTCCTCAAAAAAACGACGCCCATTTTCCTGAAGCCTTGTTTTTACAAGCTCAAGTTCTTCTATAGTAGTCGTGTCGCCTGCAATTCCTTCGAAAAGAGCCTGCCCATAGGGAGCTCTTAACAGACTATCCTGAAGGTTATAGTCTATGATATCTTCAATGGATCTTGCTGTGATACCTTCTGATGCCTCCTTTTCAAGATACTTCGGAAGGTCGTGTTTCATGTCAATATTCAGAAGGGTAATAAACCCGTTCAGGGAAACTTCGGGAGCATCATATTCAATGATCGTCGCGCCCAATTCCTCCAACTTCTCAACTGTTTGTACATAAAGGGAATCTGAAAGCAAAGATCTTATAACTCCCAGTCTTTTACCTTTCAGTCTGGCAGTTGTCAAACCTTCGATATATTCACCCGCCGCAGCTACAGAAGCTTCGTCTTCAGAATCTTTCCCAGTCATGGCCTCCAGAAGGATCGCATTGTCAATAACAGTACGAGTAATAGGCCCAGGAGTATCCAGGGTACTGGAGATCGGAACTATACCGGTGCGGCTCAGTAGGCCTATGGTAGGTTTCAATCCGACAACAGAATTTTTGGAGGAAGGAGATAAAATAGATCCCGCAGTTTCTGTACCCACAGCAGCTACAGCATAATTTGCTGCAACAGCTACAGCACTCCCCGAACTGGAACCTCCGGCTTCAAAGATCTTCCTGCCATAAGGGTTTAAGGTCTGTCCGCCGACAGCGCTATAGCCAAGAGGACAGCCTTCGCAGAAATAATAGGCCCACTCACTTAAATTCACCTTCCCAAGAATAAGTGCCCCTGCATCAATGAGCCTGTCTACAATATAGGCATTATCGGTATCCGAATTTTCAGCAAGAACAATAGCTCCCGCTGTGGTAGCCATGTTTTCGGTATTGATGTTATCCTTCAGCAGGATTGGCATACCAAAAACAGATAGCGCATCAACCCCTTCGCTGCCTTCCTCGTCTTTTTTCCTGGCCTGCTCCACCACATCAGGGTTAAGAGCAATTATCGCATTGAGGGAAAGCTTATTGTCGCTTTCGAATTTACGGATACGATAGAGATAAAAAAGGCTAAGGTCGGTGTAAGTCAGCTCTCCGGATTTAATGGCCTGCTGAAGGGCTGGGATATCCTGTTCGAGGATCAGGGGTTTCAACTCTTCATATCTACTTTCTGAAAAGGCTGCTAGATCTTCAGCAAAAGGTGCCCAGATCTCATTCTTGTCGGAATATCCTGAATTGATCAGTTTAAACCGAAGCCTCGGATTTTCATTATCTGCCAGTTCCTCCAGCTCTGCGGTCTCATCATAAGGCTCCCAGAGCACCTCAGATGCAGCAGCAGGAGTTTCCGGAGTTGACTTACAGGAAACGATTGCAACGAGCAACAACGGCAGGAGAAGCAGTTTTTTCATATCGGGTAAGAGGATTGACGGGATTATTTAAAGAAAGAGTCTACAAATTCATATTTATTGAACACCTGCAGGTCTTCGATCCCTTCCCCGACCCCGATATATTTCACCGGAATCTGGAATTGGTCACTGATCCCTATCACCACTCCCCCTTTTGCTGTACCGTCCAGTTTGGTCACCGCAAGGGAAGTCACCTCTGTAGCAGCGGTGAACTGTTTGGCCTGCTCAAATGCATTCTGACCTGTGGAGTCATCAAGGACCAGAAGCACCTCGTGTGGAGCTGCATCCACCACTTTCTGCATTACCCGCTTTACCTTGGTAAGCTCATTCATCAGGTTCACCTTGTTGTGAAGCCTTCCGGCAGTATCTATGATCACCACATCGGCGTTCTGTTTAACAGCACTCTGAACTGTATCATAAGCTACAGAAGCAGGATCGCTGCCCATACTCTGTTTTACTATAGGCACATCCACCCTGTCTGCCCATATCTGAAGCTGATCTATGGCTGCAGCCCTAAAAGTATCGGCTGCCCCTAGAACCACTTTCTTTCCTTCCTTCTTGAACTGATAGGCGAGTTTTCCAATCGTGGTTGTTTTACCAACCCCAT
>CBFGYW010000259.1:0-3308 GCA_965653085.1 uncultured Salinimicrobium sp. | reverse complement strand
GTCGCCCGCCACCATGATGCACTGCGGCGTCATGCGCGCCGTCAACGAGTTCTGCCTCGAGCACGGCTGGGGGCTGAAGATGATGTGTCTGAACGAGCTGATGTACAACGACGTGGTGGTGGGGCCGGTGAGCTCGACCGAAGCACCGACATCGTCAGGCTCGTTGCCGACGCCACCGTCGTCAGCAAGATCGTTCTGCTGATCCTCCTGATCTTCAGCGCCATCTCCTGTTTGTCGTCTTTCACCAGCGAATTCCCTATCTGCCCTCCCTGGGCCTTGATGAAAGTATAGGTCATTCCGCCTCCAATGATAAGGTGGTCCACTTTATCCAGGATATTCTCTATAACGGTAATTTTTGTAGAAACTTTTGCGCCCCCTAAAATTGCTGTCACAGGTCTTTCTGAACTGCCTAAAACCCGCTCCAGACTCTCGATCTCCTTGGCCAGCAGCAGTCCGAAGCATTTGTCCTCGAAATACCTGGCCACTATCGTGGTGGAGGCGTGGGCCCTGTGTGCAGTGCCGAAGGCGTCATTGACGTAGATATCGCCCAGGCCGGCAAGCTGTTTTGCAAAGCCTTCATCTCCTTTTTCCTCTTCGGAATGGAAACGAAGGTTCTCCAGCAGCAGCACTTCCCCCGGCTGCAGCTCCCGTGCCGCTTTCTCGGCGGCTTCCCCGACACTGTCAGATGCAAATTTCACCGGCACACCCAGGATTCTGGAAACCGTAGGGACGATATGTTTCAGGGAAGTTTTCTCTTCCACGCCCTTTGGCCTTCCGAGGTGCGACATCAGGATTGCACTTCCGCCGTCCTTCAGGATCTTGTCTACAGTCGGCTTTGCAGCCTCAATGCGGCTGGTGTCTCCCACCTCCTGCTCCTCATTCAGCGGAACGTTGAAATCTACCCTGATCAGGGCCTTTTTATTCTGGAAATTATAGTCATTTACAGTCTTCATGCCGGTTGGTTTAGCGTCAAATATAATTTTTTCCTAAGATAACTAAAGTGTGGATAAATTTTATCTTTGCTTATGCTATTTTCTGAAGTCCTAGGTCTACCTCATATCAAGAACCACCTCACCACCACTGCCGAGAACGGCAGGATTCCTCACGCCCAGTTATTTGTCGGCCCCACCGGCAGCGGGACCTTGCCCATGGCCATTGCCTATGCGCAGTACATCCTGTGTGCAAATTCGGGAGGAGAAAACAACAGCGGCAATGCGTCCTGTAACCTGAAAATGGATCATCTGTCGCATCCCGACCTGCATTTTGCCTTTCCGGTGGCAGCCAATGACAAGGTGAAGAGCCATCCGGTTTCCAATCATTTCCTGGAAGACTGGCGCAGCTTTCTGGGGAAGAATCCTTACGGAAACCTGTTCGACTGGTACCAGCATATCGGCATTGAAAACAAACAGGGGCAGCTGGGAGTGGACGAGGCCCAGGAGATCGTGAAATCACTCTCCCTGAAGGCGTACGAGGGGGGGTATAAGGTGATGATCATCTGGATGGCTGAAAAGATGAATACCGCCTGTGCCAATAAGCTGCTCAAGCTGATCGAGGAGCCGCCCAAAAAGACTGTCTTCCTGCTGATTGCGGAAGAGGAAGAAAGCATCATCCAGACCATCAGGTCCCGATGCCAGACACTGAGCTTTCCGCCTCTGAATGAAGCCGTAATTGCCGAGGCCCTGGTACAGAAACTGAACTGTCCTGAAAAAGAGGCCCTTACTATTGCCCACCGCGCTAATGGAGACTATACAAATGCCCTCCACATTTACAACAGCAACGCCGGAGACGAACAGTTTGAGGAGTGGTTTATCACCTGGGTGCGAAGTGCCTTCAGTGCCGCCGGAAACAAATCTGCCATCCTCGACCTGATCAGCTGGAGCGAAACAATTGCAGCCACGGGCAGGGAAACTCAGAAGAAATTTCTGCTTTACTGTCTGGATTTCTTCCGGCAGGCCCTGCTGCTGAACTATAAGGCCAAAGACCTTGTTTTTATGGAACCACAGGCGAAAAACTTCTCCCTTGCCAAGTTCGCACCTTTTGTTCACGGCAAGAATATCCTCCAGATCAACGAGGAAGTGCAGGATGCCATCTATCATATTGAAAGGAATGGGAATTCGAAACTTATCCTCACCGACCTCTCAATAAAATTAACACGACTTTTACACACCAAAGAAAACTGATATGGAAACCCTCGGAAACGTAGTAACTAATCTGCCTGAGCTTCTCATCCTCCTGTTTATCGCCATCACCTTTTTACAGTCCGGCCTGGATAAGATTACCGACTGGAGTGGAAACATTGGCTGGCTGAAAGAACATTTCGGCAAGACTTTTATGGGTAGAATGGTGCCGCTGCTGGTGGGAATTATACTGGTACTGGAAGTAGTTGCAGGGCTGCTCGCCTTATGGGGGATCTACTCGATCTTCAGCACCGGGGATAAATCAATTGGTCTGTACGCCACAGTATTGGCAGCACTAACGCTGCTGATGCTACTGTTCGGCCAGCGGGTGGCAAAAGATTATGCAGGAGCCTTCACCATTACTGGGTATTTTATGGTGGTGGTCTTCGGGGTTTATTTGATGACGAGCTAAAATATTCTTAGGTATCCTTTATACAGATGAAGGCCCAGAGGTTTTGTTTGAAATTTCACCAAAAAAAAGACAGGCTAAAAGCCTGTCTTTAAATGTTTATTTAAAACTGCATTTACTCCTTTTCAGCAGTTGAAGTCTCTGTTTCAGTTGAAACTTCCTTTCCTTCATTCAACTCTTCCAGCACCTCATCAGTGATGTCAAGGCCTTCCTTGGCATACATGATGTTCGCAGATTCATTGGATCCAAAGATGTAGGTATAGTCGTTCCTTTCTCCGTAATCGGCAACAAAATCCTTAACCTTGGTCACCAGAGAATCGATCATCTGATCGCTTTCCATCCTTAGCTGGCCAGACTGCATCTGGGAGCTCTGCTGCAGCATCTGTTGCTTGCGCATCAGGTTGGCTTCAGTCTCTTCCCTTTCATTCTGTGACATAGTGGCCATATTCTCCTGGTACACCATTACCTCCTGCTGGAATTTACGGGCTACGGAATCCAACTGGGTCTTCAATGATTCAGACTTGGCAGTAAATTCAGTTTCCACTTCCTTCATTTCTGAATATTCCTGAAGCAGCCGGGTAGTGTCCACATAAGCGGTCTTCTCTTCAGTACATGATGTTAATGCCGCTCCAAGAACAAGCACAGCAAATAATTTTCTCATTTTAATGTTTGATTTGATTTTAAGGCAAAAGTAAGAAAGCAATCCATTTAATTTCTAAATC
>CBFGYW010000258.1:0-3312 GCA_965653085.1 uncultured Salinimicrobium sp. | reverse complement strand
AATTCAGCCGACTTGGGTCTTCCGTCCCTGGTGGATTCTACTCGGAAGCTGGATGAAAGCGCATTTACCGCTTTAGTACCTACCCCGTTTAACCCTACTGATTTCTTGAAGGCCCGGGTGTCGTATTTTCCCCCGGTATTCATTTTTGAAACCACATCGACCACTTTCCCTAACGGAATCCCCCTTCCGTAATCGCGAACGATCACCTTCTGGTTCTGGATGGAGATCTCAATGGTCTTCCCGGCCCCCATTACGAATTCGTCGATACAGTTATCAATAACCTCTTTTAAAAGAATATAGATCCCGTCATCGGCACTGGAACCATCTCCCAGCTTTCCGATGTACATCCCGGGACGCATACGAATATGTTCCTTCCAGTCCAGCGACCGGATGTTATCCTCGGTATATTTGGTTTCTTCAGTCATAAGCATTCCACGCGTTGAGCCGCTAATATAAGGTTTAGAACAAAAAGTTAAAACAGCTTAAGCACAAAGTAATTAACAAATGTTTCACAAAGGAATGATCCTTAAGAAGGAATTCCCTGAGATGGTTTTTTTACCTGAAAAGAGAAAATTCTGTCTCCTGTCACCACCCGGAAATTTACAAGGGTTTCGAGGTACCTGATTCACACCTCATAGACACCTCATAGACACCTCGTAGACACCTTATAGAAACCTTAGCCACAAAATCGTATATAAAGTCTTTTTCAGGTGAGTCACAAGTGTTTTCGAGATATAGCGCGGGTACGACGGGAATCCCTTCAGGAAAACTCGAAAAAAAGCTGCTGTAAAAGCAAAACTTCTTTTACAGCAGCCTTCTGCTAATATCCTGGACCTGATTATAAACTACTTCCGGCAGGAAATTTATACGTTGAACCTGAAATGCATAACATCCCCATCCTTCACGATATATTCCTTTCCTTCCACTCTCATTTTTCCGGCTTCTTTTACCTTGGCTTCGCTGCCATAGCTAACGAAATCTTCATAGGCAATCACCTCGGCCCGGATGAAGCCTTTCTCAAAGTCGGTGTGGATAACTCCCGCAGCCTGAGGGGCGGTGGAACCTATAGGAATGGTCCAGGCTCTTACTTCCTTTACCCCGGCGGTAAAATATGTCTGTAGATTTAGCAGCCTGTAGGCTCCCCTGATAAGTTTGGCAGATCCCGGTTCGTCAAGACCAATATCCTGAAGAAACATCTGTCTTTCTTCGTAATCTTCGAGTTCGGTGATATCTGCTTCTGTACCAACGGCAAGCACAATGACTTCGGCCCCTTCATTCTTTACAGCTTCTTTTACCAGGTCCACGTATTTGTTTCCTGAAACTGCGGCGCCTTCGTCTACGTTACAGATGTACATCACGGGCTTATCGGTAATGAACTGGAGTGGGCGGATGAATTCTTCACGTTCTTCCTCGGTAAGGTCGATTGCACGGATGGAGACTCCTGCCTCCAATCCGGCCTTCACTTTCAACAAAGCCGCCTCCTCCTTCTGGGCATCCTTGTTTCCGGTTTTTGCGGCGCGTTTTACTTTCTCAAGTTTTTTTATCTGTCGTCTCCAGATCCTTCAGCTGAAGTTCCATATCAATGGTTTCCTTGTCGCGGATGGGATTGATGGAGCCGTCGACGTGCACGATATTTTCGTTGTCAAAGCAGCGGAGCACGTGCAGGATGGCATCAGTTTCCCTGATGTTTCCAAGGAACTGGTTACCCAGCCCTTCACCCTTGCTCGCTCCTTTTACAAGCCCTGCAATATCCACGATCTCCACCACGGCAGGCTGTACCCTTTCCGGATTCACCAGACTCTCCAGCTTCTCAAGGCGTGGGTCGGGTACATTCACGACTCCCAGGTTCGGCTCGATAGTGCAGAAGGGAAAATTGGCGCTCTGCGCCTTGGCGTTTGATAAACAATTAAAGAGGGTTGATTTTCCTACGTTGGGTAATCCTACTATTCCGGCTTTCATATTTCTTGTTTAAGGCTGTGCTTTTTGCGGCTGCAAAGATAGCAATTATAAGCTTTTGAAAACAGCATGTGAAAGAGCTTATTCGGAAGAATGGACCGGGAAGTCTACCGCTGCATCGAAAAGTGAAAACGTTTCCTGCGACCACTTCTTTTCACATCACCTTTTTAGTAAAACCCTAACGTTGTTTTAAAGGCTCTTAACACCTATTCCCCCTACTTTTATAGTCAACCTTAAATCGAAGCAACTATGAAAGGACTATTTTCATTGCTTTTTCTGATGCTGACTATTTCAGGATTTTCTCAAGATACCACATCTACCGAAAATAACAATCAGGAAACGCCAACAGCTATGTTCACCCCTCCCGCTAATGCTGAGCCCGTGGCTTATACGCTGGATGATCTGGAATTTAAATTCATTCCGGAGCAAATGGGATACAGGATCGCCAAGATCGAGAACGGCAGGGAACTGGATTACGGACACCTTCGCCAGACTACAGATGACGGATATTTCGTGATGACTTCCATGCTCAATGACCACGTGTCCAATGGCCGCTTCGATGAGGCCGGGAATTTTAAGGCACTGAGATATGATGAGGCTACTGACAAAGTAATCGAGGAGCATTTCCTTGTGAAAGAATGATCTAAAATTAAACTTTAATGCCCTATGCCATGAGCGTTTTCAGAAATGAAAACGCTTTTTTGTTATTCTGAAAAAGTAAGGTTTAGGAACTTTAATTATTGTTTAACAGCGACTTATAAAGGCCTGTAACTGCTTATTGTTAACTTAGGGTGAATTTTAAAAAATACGAGAAAATGAGAAATCAACAGTTACTGCAAACCCTCTCCAACTACATCAACCACTGTAATCATTGTGCCGATGCCTGCCTGGATGAGGAAGATGTAAAGATGATGGTGAAATGTATTCGAACAGACAGAGTCTGTGCCAGCGTGTGCAAAGCCACGGCTGAAGTGCTGGCTACCAGCCATTCTGATGTTCGAGGTCTGCTCGACTATTGTGCAAAGACTTGCGAAACCTGTGCCGAGGAATGCGCAAAACACGAAGCCCAACACTGTAAGGATTGTGCCGAGGCCTGCAGGGAATGCGCCAGGGCCTGCAGGGAATACGCTGCATAAAGGAAAGAGATTCTTTTTATTATAGCATATATTTCAGATCATCGGGTCCTTCCGTAGAGGGAATTCAGACGCCTTAGTTCCAGGGTTCTCTCCCAGGGGATCTCTTCAGAGGTGATCCTCCAGCTCCAGTTGCCTTTCGTGGTTCCGGGAATATTCATCTTGGCGCTGCTGCCCAGGCCCAAGATATCCTGTAAGGGGACAATTGCCAGTTTGGCTACTT
>CBFGYW010000257.1:0-3312 GCA_965653085.1 uncultured Salinimicrobium sp. | reverse complement strand
AAAGTACCTTACAAGCTCCAGCCCTATTCCCCTACTCGTTCCGGTAACTACTATATTTTTCATTTACTTCATTGTTATTTCCCTTTCAGGGGAATTGGCCATAGCCGTGATTCCGGGAATAATCTCCTCTATGAGGCTCGTCATGAAAGGTACATTCATCTCTTCGAATTCGTCGCTCACGTGATGGTAGTATGCGTAGTTTGTGAAATCAAAGGTGGAAATCGTCTGGGCGGGAATCTGGAATTCCTCATAAAACGGATAGTTATCACTCCTCCTGAACAATTGGTACTCCTGCGCCTGCGGTAGGAATCCAACTACTTTTTCTCCTGAATAGGTATTGAATTTCTCGGCTAGGTTTGACAACTCAAAGCCGGTGATGTAGGCAGTGTAATCCTTATCGGTCATAGGCACTCCCACCATTTCTATATTGAACATTACATAGAGATCCAGGTTTTCCTGCTTCAGCCTCTTGGCAAGATGAGCAGAGCCAACCAGTCCCATCTCCTCTGCAGAATAAAGGGTAAAAAGGATGCTTCTCCCCAGCTTCTTATCAGCGAAATATTTGGCTAGTTCCATGACTGCAGTGGTACCTGAGGCATTGTCATTGGCGCCATTCGCAAGGGCATCTTCTTCAACTGGTTTTCCGTTTCCTATGTGGTCGTAATGGGCACCTATAATAATGAATTCATCCTTTAGCTCAGGATCTGAACCTTCCAGATAGCCTATCACATTATAGCCGGTGACCCCTTTAACCTCAAAGGAATCTCTGTAGGTTTCATAATAAGGTTGGACGCCGTTCTCTTTAAAAACCTTCTCAATATACTGTGCTGCTTTTTCAATCCCATCGGTCCCTGTCTTCCGTCCCTGCAGTTCTTCCGAAGAAAGGTAACGAAGGGTTTCACCCACTTCATCTTCAGAAATGGAAATCTCAACAGCAGGGTTGATATCTACGTTTTCCGGAGATGCTCCAGTTCCGGATTGATTCGCGGTTACATTCCTGGATTGACCACAGGCCAGTAGACCAAAGGAAGCCCCTATTAACAGGGCTGACGACTTGATTTTTCTCATACGGTTAAAGATAAAAAAATCCCACGATAAGGTGGGATTTTCAAATATATAAATATGTTTGAGCTTACGCTAACATGGTAACCGGATTTTCCAGATATTTACTAAGAGTCTCTAGGAAAGCTGCCCCGGTAGCTCCGTCAACCGTTCTGTGGGCGCAGGCCAAAGTCACTTTCATTGTGTTTCCGACCACTATCTGCCCATTTCTAACTACAGGTTTTTCAACTATAGCGCCTACAGAAAGAATAGCAGAGTTAGGCTGGTTAATAATACTTGTGAATTCGGTGATCCCAAACATCCCAAGGTTAGAGACGGTGAAGGTACTTCCTTCCATCTCATTGGGCTGCAGCTTCTTGTTTCTCGCTTTACCGGCAAGTTCCTTGACGTTGGCACCTATTTGTGTCATGCTCATCTGATCTGCAAACGGAAGAACTGGCACTACCAGTCCATCCTCAACAGCTACCGCAACTCCAATATGGATATGTTTCGCAATCCTGGTGTTTTCTCCAGTCCATTGAGAATTCACTCTCGGATGTTTCCTCAAAGCCATTGCAGAGGCCTTGATTACCATGTCATTGTATGAAACTTTGGTATCCGGAATATCGTTGATCTGCTTACGACTTAAGATTGCATTAGCCATGTCAATTTCAATGGTAAGATAGTAATGCGGTGCATTAAATTTTGACTCACCAAGACGCTTCGCAATGGTCTTCCGCATTTGGGAATTTTTGACCTCCTCAAAGCTCTCTTCTCCTGCAGGAACATAAGGTCTGACAGCGGACTTTTCAGAAGCCGCTTCTTTTTGAGGGGCAGCGGCCTGTGCCTGAGCCGGTTTTTCTGAAGGCTTGTAGGCTTCAATATCTTTCCTGACGATCCTGTTATTTTCTCCTGATCCCTTTACCTGGGAAAGATCTATTCCAAGATCCTCGGCCATTTTTTTAGCCAGAGGGGAGGCAAAAATTCGTCCCCCAGCACTGGTAGTTTCAGAAGTAGCAGGTTTTGAAGAATCTGGGGAAGAAGCAGTTTCTTCTTTGGTTTCTGTCTTTTTGGATTCAGTAGCCTTTGCAGTTCCTCCTCCACTTAAAACAGCAGAAACATCGGTACCTTCTGGTCCAATGATTGCGAGCACACTGTCAACAGGTGCAGATTCCCCTTCCTGGATTCCGATGTAAAGCAGGGTACCGGAATAAAAGGATTCGAACTCCATGGTAGCCTTGTCGGTTTCGATCTCAGCCAGGATATCGCCCTCTTCAACCTTGTCACCTTTTTTCTTCAACCAGGAGGCAACAGTACCTTCCTCCATTGTATCGCTAAGGCGCGGCATATTGATGATCTCTACCCCTTCAGGAATTTCACCGCCTGGGGCAGCTCCCAATTCCTCTTCAGGTTTTTCTTCGCGTTTTTCTGATGCTTTAGACTGTACTTCAGCAGCGCCACCTCCAAGAAGTCCCGAAATGTCTTCTCCTTCTTCCCCGATGATTGCCAAAAGGCTATCTACCGGCGCTGTTTCACCTTCTTCCAGTCCAATATGGAGAAGGGTACCGGAATAGAAGGATTCGAATTCCATGGTTGCTTTATCAGTTTCAATTTCAGCCAGGATATCCCCTTCCTCAACTTTATCACCTTTTTTCTTTAGCCACTTTGCAACCACACCCTCTTCCATGGTGTCGCTCAAACGAGGCATGTTTATTACTTCTGCCATAGCTTATTCTGGTTTATGAGGTAAAAACGGATAATTCTCCTGATCGTACACAACGTCGTACATCACATTCTTATCAGGGAAATCAGATTCTTCAGCGAATTTTTCACATTCATCAACAAGGTCCTTTACTCTCTGGTCAATTACTTTGATGTCTTTTTCTGTTGCGTATTTCTTAGACAGAATAATATCCTTGACAGTGGTAATTGGATCTATTTTCTGGTATTCAGCAACCTCTTCCTTGGTTCTGTAATGCTGGGCATCACTCATTGAATGTCCGCGATAGCGGTAAGTCTTCAGTTCAAGAAAAGTTGGCCCATCCCCTCTTCGGGCACGGCTGATGGCTTCATCCATAGCTTCTGCCACTTTCACCGGATCCATTGCATCCACAGGACCGCAGGGCATTCCGTACCCCAATCCTAATTTCCAGATCTCGGTTTCCTTGGCGGTACGTGCTACTGAAGTACCCATGGCATATCCGTTGTTCTCAACACAGAATACGAAGTAAAGCAGGAGCAGCCTATCGAGATCTATTTCATGGGGGAGAC
>CBFGYW010000256.1:0-3322 GCA_965653085.1 uncultured Salinimicrobium sp. | reverse complement strand
CAGCAGGAATCGGATACAGCATCGGTGGAGATCACGCCCATTGAGCACGCTACCGCAGTACTGCAAATTGATGATACCACCATCTATCTTGATCCCACCGGAGGGGCTGAAGCCTTTGAAGGAATGGATGCTCCCGATCTGGTGCTGCTCACCGATATTCACGGTGACCACCTGAATGCAGAGACCCTTGAGGCACTGGAACTCGAGGATACCAGGATAATAGCCCCGCAGGCGGTGAACGATCAGCTTTCAGATTCCCTTCAGCAGAATGTAAGCATCCTTGCCAATGGCGATACCCTGGAGGAGCAGGGAATTTCCATTGAGGCCATCCCAATGTACAACCTTAGGGAAGAGGCAAAACAGTTCCATGCAAAGGGACGGGGAAATGGTTATGTGCTCGAGAAGAACGGCACCCGGGTCTATATAGCCGGGGATACGGAGGATATTCCTGAAATGAGGGCGCTGGAAGATATTGACATTGCCTTTATTCCAATGAACCTGCCATACACGATGACTGTGGAAAGTGCTGCAGATGCAGTACTGGAGTTCGCGCCAAAGAAGGTGTACCCTTACCACTTCAGGGGCGGCGATGGCATGGCGGATGTAGAGAAATTCAAACAGCTGGTGAACGATGGCAATAAGGATATAGAGGTCGTGATGCTGGAATGGTATCCTTCAGAAGGCTCTGGGGAATAACCAAATGACTGTACACCACGACTGTGTCAGGCTGAGCCTGTCGAAGCCCCAACCCCTGCTATACTTCGAAAGGCTCAGTATGACAGCGAAATTCACTTGACAACTTCTCAACCTGCACAAAAACCTCCTCTGTCCCCTAAAGCGAAAACCCGTATCTTTGAAGACTTAATCTTTTTATATGTTATTCGAAGATATCTCCCTTTCAAAAACCATCCAGAGAGGCCTGTATGAGAAAGGCTTTGTCGAAGCCACTCCTATTCAGGAGCAGGTGATCCCTGAGGTGCTGCGGCGAAACGATGTGGTGGGCTGCGCCCAGACCGGGACCGGAAAGACGGGCGCCTATGCCATCCCCATCATCAACCTGCTTCAGAAAAAGGTGGGCACTTCCAAGGCCCCCAAAACCATCCAGGCGCTGGTAATTGTCCCAACCCGGGAGCTGGCGGTACAGATAAATCAGGATTTCCAGGATCTGTCCAAATTCACCAACCTGAGGACGGCTGTAGTGTTTGGGGGTGCCTCAATGCATCCGCAGATCGAACAGATCAAAAAAGGTATCGAAATCCTTATTGCGACTCCGGGCCGGCTGATGGACCTTCGGAAACAAGGGGTAGTGAGGCTGGAGGAGATCAGGATCCTCGTCCTGGATGAAGCAGACCTGATGCTGGAAATGGGCTTCTTTGAAGACGTGAGGAAAGTCCTGAAGCTTGCCCCGAACCTGGAGCAGCGGCTGTTGTTTTCGGCAACCATCCCGCCCAAGGTCCGGGAGCTGGCAGATTCCTTTCTGAAAGATCCCATCGAGGTGGAGATTACCCCGAGTGCCTCCCCTGCCACTGCCATCGAGCAGAAACTCTACGTGGTAGGCAAAGAGAACAAGAACGCCCTGCTGCTGCACCTGCTGAAGGACTCCCTGAAAGAGGCCTCCGTCCTTATCTTCCGGAAAACCCGATACGGGGTGGAGAAATCCTTCGAATCCCTGACCGCCGAAGGTTATAAGGTGGGGGAGCTCCACGGGGACAAGTCCCAGAGCGCGAGACAGAGCATCCTCAACGCCTTCAAATCCGGGGAGCTGGACCTGCTGGTGGCTACAGACGTTGCAGCCCGGGGGCTGGATATCCAGGACCTGGACGTGGTGATCAACTTCGACATCCCGGGGCAGCCGGAACTGTACGTACACCGAATTGGCCGCACCGGAAGGGCCGGAAAGCAGGGAGTATCCCTCTCCTTCTGCAGCCCAGAGGAGAAACATCTGCTCTCCGGCATTCAGAAACTCATTGGGGCAAAGATCCCTGTTGTGGAAGACCATCTATTTAAAGCCGACCTGAACGAGAATCCGGTGGTCCATACCTCCAGGGGCAGCAAACACAAGAAAGGCAGAAAAGGGGCGGGATCAAAGGCCAAGAAGAAAAGGTGGTATTAACAGCCGTCCCCATTGCCTGAAAAAGAAATGCCCCCGAAATACTTTCCGGGGGCACTTTTATTTTAATTTGAACTGATTACCTTACCAGTTTCTTGTATTTGATCCGCTTCGGCATCAGGTCTCCACCAAGGCGTTTCTTCTTGTTCTCTTCGTAGTCAGAGAAGCTTCCTTCGAAGAAATACACCTGGGAGTCTCCTTCGAAGGCGAGGATATGGGTACAGACCCGGTCCATAAACCAACGGTCGTGGGAGATGATCACCGCACAGCCTGCGAAGCTGTCGAGACCTTCTTCCAGGGCCCTCAGCGTGTTCACATCAAGGTCGTTGGTAGGCTCATCCAGCAGCAGCACGTTCCCTTCTTCCTTCAGGGTCATCGCAAGGTGCAGGCGGTTTCTTTCCCCTCCTGAAAGCATGCTCACCTTCTTGTTCTGCTCACCCCCACTGAAGTTGAAACGGCTTAAATAAGCCCTGGAATTGACCTGTCGGCCGCCCATCAGGATCAGCTCCTGCTCATCGCTGAAGTTCTGCCAGATGGTCTTGTCGGGATCCAGGTTGGTGTGGCTCTGGTCCACGTAGGCGATCTTCACGGTCTCTCCCACCTCGAAGCTGCCTTTATCTGGTTCCACCTCTCCCATTATCATCTTGAAAATGGTGGTCTTCCCTGCCCCGTTAGGTCCGATGATCCCAATGATCCCGGCCTGCGGAAGCTTGAAGTTCAGATCTTCATATAAAAGTTTATCTCCATAGGCCTTGCTCACCCCCTTGGCCTCGATGACATTGGTACCAAGACGCGGGCCATTCGGAATATAGATCTCCAGCTGCTCGTCTACCTGCTTCTGGTCCTGACTCAACAGTTTATCGTAGTTGTTCAAACGGGCCTTCTGCTTGGCCTGTCTTCCTTTGGGAGCCATCCTGGCCCACTCCAGCTCGCGCTCCAGGGTCTTCTGCCGCTTGCTCGCCTGCTTCTGTTCCTGGGCAAGACGCTTGGACTTCTGATCCAGCCAGGAAGAATAATTTCCTTTCCACGGAATACCCTCTCCCCTGTCCAGTTCCAGGATCCATCCTGCAACATTATCGAGGAAGTAACGGTCGTGGGTAACTGCAATCACAGTCCCCTTATACTGCTGCAGGTGGTGCTCCAGCCAGTGTACCGATTCGGCATCCAGGTGGTTGGTAGGTTCATCCAGCAACAAGACATCGGGCTCCTGTA
>CBFGYW010000255.1:0-3340 GCA_965653085.1 uncultured Salinimicrobium sp. | reverse complement strand
GGGAAGCGATTGGAAACCGCAATGGAAACCGTGATCTGCCTGGGGGTAGCGTTCATGGCATAGACATCAGAAAGATTTACCATCACTGCTTTATATCCCAGATGTTTCAGGGGCATATAAGAGAGGTCGAAATGAACCCCCTCCACCAGAAAGTCTGTGGTAATGACGGCTCTTTCGTTTCCGAAATCCACAACTGCCGCATCATCCCCCACCCCTTTGATAGTTGACGAGTGGGTGATTTTGAAATTCTTCGTCAGATGTTCTATCAATCCGAATTCTCCTAATTCTGAAAGACTGGTCCTGTTTTCCTGATTGTCCTGAAACATAAATCCTGCTTTTTTGTGAACTGCAAAATTAGGGGTTATTCTTCCAATTCAGCAGTCAAATTGGAGGAAAATCCGTTGTTTTGGCCTGAGCTTTGCTATAAGTTATGAAATCTTCAGAATCAGATTTTTATGACTCAAATCATAGGAAAAAATTCAATAGGAGAATCCGATGCCGAAATGTGGATTTACTATCGGAAAGACTATGGTCAAACGCATCTATTGTAGTATATTTGCAATCTATTTAGAATAAATCTTTATAAGGTATGATAAAGGTAAGCGAAGGCGCCAAGAAAAAGATCGCAGCCCTGATGACGGAAGAAGGTTTTGACGCTGTGCAGGACTTTGTTCGTGTAGGGGTGAAAAGCGGCGGCTGTTCCGGACTCTCATATGAGCTGAAATTCGATAAGAGCCGCAGCGAAGGTGATAAACTTATTGAAGACAACGAGATCAAGATTGTGGTCGATAAACGCAGCATATTATATCTGGCGGGAACTGTTCTGGAGTATTCCGGAGGCCTTAATGGCAAGGGTTTTGTTTTCAATAACCCAAATGCACAGCGCACCTGTGGCTGTGGTGAAAGTTTTTCGCTCTAACTCAATTAAGAAATTACACAAATGGCTTATACAGAAGACGACTTAAAAAAAGAACTCGACACCAAGGAATACAAATACGGGTTTTATACAGATATTGAATCGGATACCTTTCCTAAAGGCCTGAATGAGGATGTCATTCGTGCGCTTTCAAAGAAAAAGGAGGAGCCTGAATGGATGACGGAATGGCGCCTGAAAGCCTATAGGGCCTGGGTGGAAATGACAGAGCCCAACTGGGCGAACGTTCATTATGCCAAACCTGACTTTCAGGATATTTCCTATTATTCGGCCCCTTCCAAGAAGCCGAAGTACAACAGCATAGATGAAGTGGATCCTGAATTGCTTGACACCTTCAAAAGGCTGGGAATTTCCATCGACGAACAGAAAAAACTGGCAGGAGTAGCGGTAGACATTGTGATGGACTCTGTGTCGGTTGCCACTACCTTTCAGAAAACCCTGGCAGAAAAAGGGATCATCTTCTGCTCCATCTCTGAAGCAATCCAGAAACACCCGGAACTGGTTAAGAAATACCTCGGGACCGTGGTACCTCAGAAAGACAATTTCTATGCAGCTTTAAACTCTGCAGTCTTCACCGATGGGTCCTTCTGCTATATCCCTAAAGGCGTACGCTGCCCTATGGAACTTTCCACATACTTCCGAATTAACCAGGCTGGAACAGGACAGTTCGAAAGAACCCTTGTCATTGCTGATGAAGGCAGTTATGTGAGTTACCTCGAAGGCTGTACCGCACCTTCCCGTGATGAGAACCAGCTGCACGCTGCAGTGGTGGAGCTTATCGCAATGGATAATGCGGAAATCAAATATTCAACAGTACAGAACTGGTTCCCCGGTGATAAGGACGGAAAAGGGGGAGTTTATAACTTCGTGACTAAAAGAGGACTTTGCGAAAGAAGCGCGAAGATCTCCTGGACCCAGGTAGAGACCGGGTCTACGGTCACCTGGAAATATCCTTCCTGTATCCTGAAAGGAGACAATTCAGTTGGAGAATTCTACTCCATCGCCCTTACCAACGACTATCAGCAGGCTGATACCGGGACCAAAATGATCCACCTTGGCAGGAATACCCGAAGTACCATTATTTCCAAAGGTATTTCGGCAGGGCATTCACAGAACAGCTACCGCGGACTGGTACAGATCCATCCCCGGGCAGAGAATTCAAGGAACTTCTCTCAGTGCGACTCGCTGCTGATGGGCGATAAGTGTGGGGCCCATACCTTCCCTTATATCGAGGCAAGAAACAAGACCGCCAAAATAGAACACGAGGCGACCACCAGTAAGATCGGTGAAGACCAGATCTTCTACTGTAACCAGCGGGGAATAGATACCGAGAAGGCTATCGCCCTGATCGTAAATGGTTTCAGCAAAGAGGTACTTAACAAACTTCCGATGGAATTTGCCGTAGAGGCGCAGAAGCTTCTTGAAATTTCGCTGGAAGGTTCAGTAGGATAGAAAATGAGAAAAGGAAGCTTTATCATATTGTTCGCTTTGTTATTCCTCACTGCCTGCGGAAGCGATTCCAATGAGGATCTTCAGCCAACGGAAGAGGTGGTTGTAAAGGATAGCATCCCCACCCTGAAGGGGGAGTTCATCTTCCTCTCAGATGCGGCGGTTTTTAAAGGAAATGACTTTGTCTATGGCGTGACCATAGATTCCATTTCCAAAGATCTTGCGGAACAGGTGGAAGACTACAAGGAGGACCAGTTTGACATGATTCCCGTAACTCTAAAAGGAAAAATAATACAGAATCCCGGTACAACAGGCTGGGATGAATTCATAGAAATACGCGAAGTGCTTTCCATTTCGGTTCCCAAGGAGGAGCCAGCTGACAGCGCTTCTAATTAAACCAAATGGAAAAACCCCTGTTTCGGCAGGAATTATTCAACAGAAATTATGCTTAAGATAAAGAATTTACACGCGAAAGTAGGAGACCTTAAGATCCTTAAAGGTATCAATCTGGAAATCCATCCAGGAGAAGTACACGCCATCATGGGGCCTAACGGTTCCGGTAAAAGTACCCTCTCTTCGGTGATTGCTGGTAAAGAGGAATATGAGATCACCCGCGGGGAGATCATTTTTGAAGGAGAAGACCTTACTGAATTAGAGGCCGAAGAAAGAGCCCATAAAGGGGTTTTCCTAAGCTTCCAGTATCCTGTTGAGATTCCTGGAGTTTCGGTGACCAACTTCATGAGGACTTCCATAAATGCCAACAGAAAAGCCAAGGGCCTGGAGGATATGCCAGCCAATGAGATGCTGAAGATGATCAGGGAGAAATCGGAGTTGCTGGAGATAGACCGTAAGTTTCTTTCCCGTTCCCTGAATGAAGGCTTCTCGGGAGGTGAGAAAAAACGTAATGAGATCTTCCAGATGGCAATGCTGGAACCGAAGCTTGCAATCCTCGATGAA
>CBFGYW010000254.1:0-3341 GCA_965653085.1 uncultured Salinimicrobium sp. | reverse complement strand
AAGCCACAGGATTTAAGATATCTTATTTTTCACTGTTCCCGCCCACACTCCTGATAGACGTTTCCAAGGCCGACCTGCGGGATGAGGAGATGGTTTACGTCATTGATGAACACCGCGAGGAGATCCAGTCACAGCTGGGGATCACCTTTGATCAGAGTCAGTTTGTCAATAGGGAGGTGAGGATCAGGTTTCAGCAGCGGAAGGAGAAGGTGATTCCGGTTCATTCACAGGTGCAGGTGGAATTTGCAGTTGGTTATGCGGCTCGGGAAGAACTGAAGATAGATCCGGACTCCATCACTGTTAGCGGCCCCGATAATATCCTCGATACCCTTAATCAGCTGCATACGGTGGAGCTCGATCTAAAGGACGTGAAGCGCGACCTGCAGGGGACGGTGGCTATAGATACCAGTGACCTTTCGAAGGTGACGCTTTACCAGAAGCAGGTGAAATACAGCCTGGGAGTGGAAAAATTTACTGAAGGCAGCGTTGAGATCCCGGTGGACCTTATCAACGTGCCCGAAGGACTGAACGTGGTGATCTTTCCGAAACAGATCCTGTTGTTCTACCAGGTGAATCTGGAGAACTACAGTTCGATCCTGCCTTCAGATTTCAGGGTGGTATGCGATTTTAAGGAACTGGAACCGGGGCAGGATTTCCTGATCCCTGAGATCGTCAAGAAGCCCGAAAACGTCACGAATCTGAGGCTTAACGAAAAGAAGATCCAGTTCATCATCAAGAAGTAATTCAGCTAATCCAGCATTTAATATGAAAGTTGTAGGTCTTACCGGCGGAATAGGTAGTGGCAAGAGCACGGTTGCGGGTTTCTTTCAGGAGCTTGGCGTTCCCGTATATATTGCCGACACAGAGGCCAAAAGGCTGATGAACGAGTCCCCGGAACTGAAAAAGAAGATCTCTGCGCTCTTCGGAATCAAGGCCTATGTCAACAACCTCCTGGACCGCAAATACATTGCGTCGGAGGTTTTTTACGACAAGGAAAAGCTGGAAGCCCTGAATGGGATGGTTCACCCCGCAGTGAGGGAAGATTTTGCAGGCTGGAAGCAACAGCAGGCCTCAGCTTACGTTATCTATGAAGCCGCCATATTATTTGAGCAGGGCGGCAACAAGAACTGCGATTTGACAATACTTGTTACCGCCAGTCGGGAAAGCAGGATCGCGCGGCTGCACAAGCGGGATAATTCCACTCTTGAAGAGATCGAGGCCCGGATGGCTCATCAGTGGCCCGATGAAAGAAAGAGGGAACTTGCAGATTTTGTAATTGAAAATGAGCAGCTTGAAGAGACTTTGAAAAAAGTGAAAGAAATTCATCAAATACTTCTTGAGACAGCATAAAATCTAGCTTTGTTTTGTTAACATTTGGTTAAATGGTTTAATCTGTAAATGTTAAAATCCTATTTTTGAGATATGAACAAAAAATTGTTTTTTCTTTTAGTGGTTCTCATGAGCCTCTCGCTAATCGGAATCATATTTGTTCAGGGATATTGGATCAAAAATACGGTGGAGAGCAAGGAAGAACAGTTTTCTTTCAGTGCCAAACAAATATTGAGAAAGGCTGCCAATGAACTTCAGAATAAGGAACTGGAGAAGTATTATCTGGCAATTCAGGAGGCAGTGGACAGCCTGGGAACAGGACCTGATTCAGCAGTGCTGAGTGAGATATTTCAGGTGGAAAGGGATGAATTTTCCAATGAGATCTATGTGTATTCACATGGGGTCGTGGAGGAAAATTACAAGCTGACCACGGCATTTTTGGATGCTTCCATAGACACTATTAATTTTACAAGACTCCTGAATAAGAAAGTCACCAAGGTGGTGAAGAATGACGAAGCGGAAGAGAGCGGGGAAGAACCCACATCAACAGATATAGAAAGGATCTTCCGGATGAAGGAAGTGGAGAAGGAGATCCTCAGACAACTGATTATGGAGAACACGAATAAGATCCCTATACATCAAAGAGTTTCCGGAGAGGAAATAGGGGAGATTATTTCGGAAGAACTGAAAAATCGGGGAATGGAAACTTCCTTCGAGTTTGGTGTCTATGGCAATGGCCTTGCTACCAAAGTAAAGTCAGAGAATTTTCAGAAGACGCAGGAGGGGACCTATAAGATTCCGTTGTTTGCTGATGATGAGGGGAAGAGTGACTACGAGCTGTTGGTGAATTTTCCGGGGAAGAAACAGATCGTACTTTCTTCGGTAACAGTGATGGCCGCGCTCTCCATAATATTCACCCTGATCATCGTGATTGCCTATTCCAGCGCCCTTTCACAGCTTATCAGGCAAAGGCAGATCTCAGAGATCAAGACGGATTTCATCAACAATATGACTCACGAATTCAAGACTCCCATAGCGACCATCAATCTTGCACTCGATGCGATCAAGAATCCGAAGATCAGGGACAATCCTGAAAAGGTGGACCATTACCACAAGATGATCCGCGATGAGAACCGTAGGATGCACGCCCAGGTGGAGAATGTTCTACGCATCTCGAGGCTGGAAAAGAACGAACTGGACCTGAAAAAGGAGCGGCTTGACCTGCACGAACTGATAGAGGAAGCGATAAGCCATATTGACCTTATCGTGGAAAATAGAGAAGGTTATATAAAAACTCATCTTGGTGCGTTAAAATCTTCTATATTAGCAAATAGAAGTCATTTTACGAATGTTATAGTAAATATACTGGACAATGCCGTTAAATATTCGCCGGAACAGCCTAAAATTGATATCTACACCGAGAATGTAAAGCATTATATCGTGATGAAGGTAAGGGATCAGGGCAGCGGGATGAGCAAGATCGTTCAGAAGAAAGTATTTGAAAAATTTTATAGAGAACATACAGGTGATATTCACAATGTAAAAGGACACGGCCTGGGACTGGCATATTCCAAACGCATCATTGACGATCACCACGGACAAATTTCCCTGGAAAGCGAAAAGGGAAAAGGAAGCACATTTATAATTAAACTACCACTAATATCTTAATTTATGGAAACTGAAAATAAGAAGATCTTACTTGTCGAAGATGACCCAAACTTCGGAACAGTATTAAAAGATTATCTGGCGATGAATGATTATGAGGTCACTCATGCCAAAAACGGGATGGAAGGTTTTGAGAAGTTCAAGAAAGACGATTTCGATCTTTGTATCCTGGACGTGATGATGCCTTACAAGGACGGTTTTACCCTGGCGAAGGAGATCAGGGAAAAGAATGAGGAGATCCCTATCATTTTCCTTACCGCAAAGGCGATGAAGGAAGATGTGCTGAAAGGTTACAAGGTGGGGGCAGATGATTATCTGAACAAGCCTTTTGACAGCGAGGTGCTATT
>CBFGYW010000253.1:0-3360 GCA_965653085.1 uncultured Salinimicrobium sp. | reverse complement strand
CCTCAGCAACCCTGCCGCCTCATTCATTTTCACAACATCTGGTCTGCGCTTCACAAAATAAGCCGACCCGAGGGCAAATGGATCTTTTTCTAGAACCACGTGATATTCATAGCTTCGACTCAAGGCATCAAACCGCGCATGGGCTTCAGGTTTCGTTTTATGAAAGGATTTCACTGCTATATCAAAAGGGAGCAGCGAATTCACCTTGAACACGAAATCCGAACTCATTTCTGCCTCCAGATCAAAATGGGCATACAGCTGTCTTGCATGCACGCCAGCATCGGTTCTTCCGGCCCCCACAACTTCCACTGGCTCCCGCATCAGGGTCGCCAGGGCATCCTCCAATTTTTCCTGGACAGAAACCGCGTTGGGCTGCTTCTGCCAGCCGTGATAGGCAGTCCCCAGGTAGGCGAGTTCCAGAAAATATCTCAATCTTAATCCTTACTTTTACCGTTGAAGTAACAAAGATAAAGTTTTACTTCCAACTGTACAGGGCCCGCCCCCTCGAGAATATTAATACAATTATAAAATTTCCCGATGAAGAAGATCCTTCTCCTCAGTGACACCCACGGATTCCTCGATGAACGCATCCTGAAATACGCCGAAGAAGCCGATGAAATATGGCACGCAGGGGATATCGGAACATGTTCTGTCACCGATGAACTGAAGAAAGTGAAACCTTTAAAAGCTGTCTTTGGAAACATCGACGGAAACAGGATCAGAATGGAATTCCCCCTCAACCAGCGCTTCTTCTGCGAAGAGGTGGACGTATGGATCACCCACATCGGCGGCTACCCTGGAAAATACTCTCCGGCCATAAAAGAAGAGATTCAGCAGAACCCGCCCCGCCTCTTCATCTGCGGCCATTCCCATATCCTTAAGGTGATGAACGACAAAAAACTGGGATTGCTGCATATGAATCCCGGGGCGGCCGGAGTCCACGGCTTTCACCAGATGCGTACAATGCTTCGGTTCAAGATTGATGGTAAGGAGATCAAAGAGCTCGAGGTCATCGAACTCGGAAAACGCGGAGCTGTACCTGCCTGAAAGTCTTACCTGAAATTCAGATCATAAAATCTCAGTTTCTTCAGTCTGCAGAACCATTGGTTCCTCAAGCTTTCTACCCCCCGGACCTGTACCATACCGCTTTACCAAATACTGGATAAGCTTCCTCTCCCTCCTGACCAGAGTCCCATTTTTCAATCTCCCCTTCTGACAAACAAACCAGCGGTTCAGGACCTTCTCCTCTTTCGTAAGCGCAGTTCTCTTTGGAAGCCGGGAATTCATCTCGGCAAAGGATTTCACCTGTCTGAACCTTTCTTTCCAATCGGTTTTCACCTCCTGATATGGCTCACAAAGCTTTTTCAGAAGATCTCTCTGCCGCGTATTCAGTTTTCCCGCCTCCCCACGCCGCAGTTGTTGCATAAACCAGTGGTAAAGGGATTCTTCCCCAGGTGCGGATTTCCTGGGAAGTCTGTTATGAATCCTGATGAAATCCTCCAGCTCTCCCAGTCGCTCATCAAAATGTTTCTCGAAATGTCCTTCTACCGAATAGGTTTCTGAAATTTTCTGAAGCCGTTCCTGTTGCTGCGAATCCAGCTTTCCTCTTATTCCCTGCAGTTTTTGCTTTGTGTACCAGGCATAAAGAACCTTCTCTTCCTTTACCGTAGCCTTGGGAACTCGGGAATGCAGCTCGGCGAAGCGCTCCAGTTCTGCGCATTTCTCGTGCCAGCGGCCCTTTAAATATTCTATACCCATCAAAGGATACTGCTCAATGATTTTCAGGATCAGTTTACTCCTCCGGCGGTCAAGCGTGCCTTTGGAGATCCTGAGCCGCTGGGCTGCAAACCAGCGGTTTAGACTTTTCTCCTCCTTGATGACTTCCCTGGGAAGCCGCTGATGCGTCTGCCCGAAAACTACTAATTCCTTGTAATTCCTGTCCCATTGCCGTTCAAAATGGGCGGGCTTTTTCAGGTGATATAACTCGTCGAAGCGTTTAATTAAAACTTCCTGCCGCCGATCCAGATTTCCCTTTTTCATTCGAGCCCGTTGAGCCTGCAGCCACCCATTGAAGGTCTTTTCTTCCCCGGGCCCTTCACAATGAGGAGGTACTCCGTGGGCTTCAGCAAAGGCTTTGATCTTTTCGAACCTGTCGTCCCAGTCTACTTTCCAGTGAACTTTCTTATTAACAGGAAATCTTCGCCTGAGATCATTCAAAAGGATTTGATATTCAGGAGCAAGTTTTCCCCGCCCACACCTGCTCACCTGCATTTGCCAGAATTTCCTGACAGCAGCTTCCTCCCCTGCTGCCTGTTTTCCGGGTAGCCTTGAATGGGCCTCGACAAAGGCCAATAATATCTTCCAGTTCTCGTCCCAATAGGCTTTCCAATATTCTGCAGACCTTACGGGGAATTTCTTCTGAAGGTCAACAAGCACTGGCTCCTTCTGAAGCTTCAGGCTTCGCTTCCCCTTCGGCAACCATTTTTGCAACCCGATAATGTTTCTATAACGGGTGAACCCGTATTCTGCAAGCATCACTGAACCAAATCCTGCCAGATCAATATAGACTTCAGGATGAATTTCGCTCATCTTCCGGCGAATGCTCCCTCTGATAGCTGGTTCCCCCAATGCATTTAGGGCTTCAAGGCAGTAATCGCGGATTAGGGATTTCCCCTGTTTTGGCAGCAGCAGCCTCCCCTCCTTCCTTAGCCTCAGCCCGAGTTCCCTTGACAGGATTTCCGTAGCACAAGGCAAAACAACTTCAATTTGGTCCCTATGGCCTGGCCTTGAAAAATGAGAGACAAAAGTCCTGAAACTCAGATGCCTGTCCTCCCTCGCCCCGTTATGCAGGAGTCTGAAGGTTTCTCCCAGGAAGGCATCAAAGTCAAGGATCTCAGCAAGTTCCGTCTTTAGAAGATAGAAGCCAGACCAGTAGTGCCTGTTTCCCATAAAATTCCCCGCCAGCACTTCGGAAGGTCTACCCAGAAGGCTGTATGTCCCCTCAAGATAAGTTCCGAAAAGCCAGGCTAGGAATTCAGGCGTGAAATTCGAATTGGCACTTCCGTTGACCTTCCTTGCAATAGCTTCATCAATTAATATAAGGCCTGAAGATGTTTCCAGTCCATATTTGAACAGCAGGTCTTCCTGAATCACCTGCAGGGACCGAAAATGTTTTGTCATCCTCGAAATTGCCACAGATCTCAGGCCACGTATATTACTCTCTTCCATTTCAGAAGTGGAAGCTATTTCAAATATCGTCTTTGGCTTTTGCCCTGAATAGATTCGACAGCTGGACTTAAAGATTTCCATCTGCCTCTCTGGAAAAAGCGGCTCTTCCAGCAGGAATTCGACAATGGGTAT
>CBFGYW010000252.1:0-3401 GCA_965653085.1 uncultured Salinimicrobium sp. | reverse complement strand
TATCACCTTGCTTCAGATTATTTACGTTTTAGACAAATACATTAGAATATGGATTTAATTCAGCAGGAACAGCAGCCTAATCTGGGCCGCGCCAAGAAGATGATGTTGTGGTTTGGCATCGTTAGTATGATCATGATGTTTGCAGGCCTTACCAGTGCCTACGTAGTGAGTAAAAGCCGCCCCGACTGGTCTTCGGATATAGAACTTCCAGCCGGATTTTACTGGAGTACCTTAGTAATTATCCTTAGCAGCATCAGCCTTATCTTTGCAAAAAGGAGCCTTCTTGCTGAGAACAGGCAGAACGCCACACTTTATCTTACGTCTACCGTAGTACTTGGCAGCATCTTCGTGATCCTCCAGTTCCAGAGCTTTGCCGAGATCGTTTCCTGGGGCTATTATCTCACCGGAAGCGAAAGCAGTATCACCAGCTCCTTTATCTATGTGATAGTAATTGCGCATCTTGCCCATTTGGCGGGAGGTATAATCGTACTTTTCGTGTTAATTTATAATCATTTTAAACAAAAGTACAGGCCGGGTCAAATGCTTGGATTAGAGCTGGGTGCTATCTACTGGCACTTTGTGGACGTCCTGTGGATCTACCTGTTTTTGTTTTTATATTTCTTTAGATACGAAAAAAGCGTAATTTTGCCCAATACTTAAATTTCAATTTCTTTGTATGGAAGCTACTGTTACTAGAACAGGTACTGAAGGAAAAACCTGGGGCGGAGGTAACGAACCCTTGAAGGTGAGCTACGGAAAGATGATGATGTGGTTTTTCATTCTTTCTGACTCCCTTACTTTCGCCGGATTCCTGGCCTCTTATGGTTTTGCCAGATTCAGATATGCCGACTCCTGGCCTATCGCCGATGAAGTTTTTAATCACTTTCCTTTTTTACACGGCGTAGACGCTCCCATGTATTATGTGGCGCTGATGACCTTCATCCTGATCTTTTCTTCTGTAACAATGGTACTGGCTGTAGACGCAGGGCACCAGATGAAGAAAGCAAAAGTAGCCTTCTATATGTTCCTTACTATCATTGGGGGACTTATTTTCGTTGGTTCTCAGGCCTGGGAATGGGCAGGGTTTATTAAAGGTTCCTATGGAGCTGTTGAAACCAAAGGAGGGAACATACTTCAATTTGTTACCGATGAGGGAGAAAGAGTGGCGCTTGCCGATTTCGTTACTGCTGCTCCTACTGAAAGGGTGCAGATGGAAAGGCACAACGCCCTTTGGTTCACCGACGAACCGGATCTTCCAACTTATACCGTAGAAGACGTACAGAGAGGCTTCGCTGCCAATCCCAACCTGCATATAAGAACTCAGGAATTGACCGAGACCGGAGAAAAGGTAGTGCTGTCCCGCCAGGCTTCTCTCCAGAAGCTTAATGCAGAAGGAGCACTGGTTGTTGAAGGTGCTAACCTGCAGCACAACGAATATGGGCATCCCCTGTTCGCAGACTTCTTCTTCTTCATTACAGGATTCCACGGTTTCCACGTAACTATGGGGATCATCCTGAACATCATCATCTTCTTCAATGTGGTTCTTGGAACCTACGAGAGAAGAGGTACTTATGAGATGGTAGAGAAGGTTGGATTATACTGGCACTTCGTTGACCTTGTTTGGGTATTCGTTTTCACCTTCTTCTATTTGGTTTAATACACAGAAATAGTCTAAAATGGCACAGCATACAGCACATTCAGAACATACACACACTTCAAACACCAAGAGGATTTGGACGGTTTTCATTTACCTTTCGGTAATTACCCTGGTGGAAGTTATCCTCGGGATCATCAAGCCGGAATCCCTTACCCATAATTACTTCATTAGCCTGAAAATCCTCAACTGGATCTTCATTATCCTTACCATTGTAAAAGCCTATTATATCACCTGGGCCTTCATGCACATGGAAGGTGAAACTAAGGGCTTGAGAAGGGCAGTGGTATGGACTGCGGTCTTCCTTATCATTTATCTTGTGTTCATCCTTCTTACTGAAGGGGACTACGTTTATGAGGTCCTGAAAAATGGCCAGGTGGCCTGGGACTTCTAAAAGTTAAAACAATTATGAAAGGCGGTTATTATACCGCCTTTTTTTATTTTTGTGCCTCCTTTACGGACCCACGTCATGAAGAAAGTTTTTATTGTTATCGTCCTCTTTGCCCTCCCCATTGTTGCCTATCTCTTTTTCGCTTCCGGAGTGCATAATTTCGCCAAACTTCCCACCCTTACCGAAGAAGTTCAGGACCTCAACGCCTTCAGGACCCTTGAAGGAGACAGTGTTTCCCTTCAGAAAAATATTACTATCCTTGGATTCTTCGGAAAAGAACCTATGGACTATTCCGGGCATTCTTTTAATCTTGCAGAGAAGATCTATGACGGCTATTTCAAGTTCAAGGACTTCCAGCTGCTCATCGTGGTTCCTGAAGGCGCCGAGGAGGAAGTCAGGCAGCTGCAGCAGGACATCGAGGGCCTGGGGGATATGCGTAAATGGAAGTTCATCTTTGCCTCTCCCCAGGATATCAGGTCCCTCTTCAGCAGCCTCGAGACCAACCTGGAACTGAATGAACATCTCGCTACCCCCTATGTCTTTATTCTGGACAAAAAGGGACGACTGCGTGGCCGCACCGATGATGAGGACAGCGGAGTTCTTTACGGCTATGATACAAGTTCTGTAGCCATCCTGGACGACAAGATGAACGATGATGTGAAGGTGATCCTGGCAGAGTACAGGCTGGCACTGAAGAAATACAACAAGGAAAATCAATAGCAATGAAGAACTATTCTTATATCGGCGTAGCTTTCATCCTGCTGGTGTTCGGGATCATCTTTATTCCGAGAATCATTGACAGGGTTAGTGACCAGGAGGTGGTACAGTCAGACAGGCTGAACCAGGGATCCAAAGAAAAAGTGGACGACGCTCCAATGGTATTTATCGAAATCAATGGAGAGAAGAAAAGAGCACCGGAATTTCAGTTCATCAACCAGGACGGCGACACCATCAGCAACAAGGATTACGAGGGCAAGGTGTATGTTGCCGAGTTCTTTTTTGCTACCTGCCCCAGCATCTGCCCCATTATGACAGCCAACCTGGTGGAAGTGCAGGAGGAATTCAAGGACAAGGAGGACTTCGGAATTGTATCCTTTACCATCGACCCAAAACACGACACTCCCGAGGTTCTGAAGAACTACGCCGAACTGCACGGGATCACTCACCCGAATTGGCATTTGCTGACAGGGGAGAAGGAAGACCTTTTCGGACTGGCGAATTCAGGCTTTAACATCTTTGCGGGGGAAGATTCCTCTGTAGCAGGTGGATTTGCCCATTCCGGATACTTTGCGCTGGTTGACAAAGACGGGTACATCCGTTCGCGCCAGGACAAGTTTGGAAACCCGATTTACGCTT
>CBFGYW010000251.1:0-3412 GCA_965653085.1 uncultured Salinimicrobium sp. | reverse complement strand
CCTTAATGCCTTTTAAAAGTAATCCCGTCATCAAAGAAGAAATAAAGAAGTTACCTAAAGGGAAATGGTTTACGTATGTACCTTTTTACAGATATATGGCTTTTGATAAGGTAATCGGAGTTCGGGAACTGGTGGCATCTATTGCAGGTCGCGAAACCACTATAGATTTCCAAAACGGTTTCTGGGGCCAGACCTTCAGGAAACCGCTGGTGGCGAGGAAATTTCCCGAAAAATTATCATCATATAATCCTGAACTGCAGGAAATACAGGAGCTCACCAATAATCAGGAGGCAACTCTTTTTCTCTTCACTGCCCCCTATTGTAAACTGGCGGAAACAGAGCCATTTATGGATTCCCTGGAAAGAAGGATTCCTAACTTAAAAAATTATATTCCCATATTTGACGACCAGCAGAACTATTTTTCAGACTGTGGCCATCTTAATATCGAAGGCGCAAAAGCCTTCTCCAAGATTCTGGTTCAGGATTTCCTGCCTCAGAAACAAATGAAAAGCCAAAAAGAATAATTCTACAGAATTGAAAGTTTCCCGCCTTTCCCCTCAATCTTTGAAAAGTCTTAAAATTATACTCACCCCCTCCCCCCTAAACAGCCCCTAAACAGCCCCCAAACAGCCCCTATACAGCCATTTTCGCACATTTAAGGCTGTGATCTCCCTGTTAAGTCCTCGTTTACTGGCCCAATTATAGAAGGCAAGGAAACCACAAAGAAAAATCTACTCACAAAAACAATTTATTTCCTTTATCACTGATGGATCCTCTGCGAAAGATCTGCGAAATCTGCGTGATCTGCGGGAGAAAAATTCCCCAAGAGTCCGCCAAAACCCTTGTCCCCTGCAGCCAAAAATCCTGTGATTTTTCACCCCTGCGAAATCCCAAATCCCGAAATCCCCGAAATCCCCCTTTTCCAAAGTGAGACTTCGCGAACTCCCCGCCCTGCCTTTTTGCCCCTAAGCCCACATTTTCAGCCATCTACAGCTGTACGTCGATTTTTTTTCTAAATTCGGTATTCATTTTAAAATTTAACATTTATGAAACATTTTCAAACAACAGCCAGGTCCTCAAAAAACCAACAGGACCAGGCAGATCTCCCCAGCCTCATCGGATACCCGTCGGGGCTGAAAATTGCACCAATTTCAATACTGGCAGCAGGAATTTCCGAATACTTTTTATCCTTATTCGTGAATTCGTGGCTAAAACTGGCCTACAACAAACGCAAACAATTAACCTGTAACCCCCACCCCCTATGGCTCTCAATTTATTTTTGAAAATAAAACCCTCCGTCATTCAATGTTTAGACATTTTGACGTTGTTGTATGCGATGCAGAATTGGACTGATTCTCAGGAACTGCAGGAGAAGATAAAAATCATTGCTACCGAGATCCAAAGTCTACTTGCTGATATTACCGAGTTTTCCAAAAGGTGCAGCCTCGATCCCGAAAATACGCGCATCCTGATGGATGATCTCAAAGCCCTGCTTACCAGCTGGAAAGTGCTTATAACCCAAAAGTCGGAAAAAGACGAACTACTAACCTTTCCCTCCTTTGTCTCCTGCTTTTTCCTAAAGGTTCAGCTCCTCTATGAAAAGCTGAATCAGCAGCTGCTCGAAAATGAGAAACCCCTAATCTCTGAGGGCAGGGGAAACGTATTTGTCAACTCTTCTTCGGAATTTTCCGTGAATGTCAACTCAGGTTCCGCTGCCAACCCTTTCGTTGGGCCTCCCGTCGCTCGTGCCGCCGTAAAAACGAATCCTTCGGAAGAAACTGCTTTCCCCTCCCCGGAAAGCACCACCTCTGCCGGCAGCTTTCCGGAAGACAGCTCCCCTGCCTATGTCCTGCGCCTGCCCCATTGGCTGGAGCTGAAGCTTACTGCAGCGGAGAAGGAACTCTTTATCCGGGTACTGGAATTCATCTCGGCTGCCAGAGACAAAGGCGACAAGTCCCTGTATGATCTCGACAAAATCAAGGAGCGGATGTACGTAGCACTGGTGGCCGGCCTGGACGTGATTCTCCGGAAATACATCGGCAAAGATAGAAATCCCGGAAGGGAGATGGCACTGCTTTTTGGAGGCAATGAGGACGAGGCCCGAAAATACATCAGCGCCTATCATAATTCCGATTCCACACTATCGGATACCTACCTGCTGCAGGGAAACTACCCCGAGCTGGAAGAGCAGGTCAAGGCCCTGATCAAGCAATAGCTTTACCTAAGAACAGTACCTGGCCCCTACGCAGGTCCTGTTTCTTCTCCCGCAGATCTCGCAGATCTATCGCAGATTTTCTTTTGCCACGAATTCACGAATATTTTATCACGGTACCCGTAACTCGTAACCCGTAACCCGTACCTCCTTACCTTTTATCCTCCCCTACCTCCTGCCATCCTCCCCCTATCCCCCCTGCAATCATCCCTTTTTTTAACTATACTTTAACTCCTATTTGGGGCAAACCCGGGGATACTTTTCCCGTTTTCCCAGCCTTACTTTGACTTCATAAAACCACCAAAAATGAAGTCGACCGCCACCACTTTAAGAGCGCACAAAATCCTTCTCCGGAAGAGCCTGAAGGAGCAGTTACTCCTGTTCTACCAGTTAAGAAGGTCCCTTAGAACCGCCAGATTTAACGACTCCCGATCGATGGGCCAGGTCCTGAATATCTGGACGCAGATCCACCAGCAGCAAATACACTTCGAATCCCTCCTAAAACCTTTTTTAAATGAAACCAAATACTGAAATAAGTCAGGCCGAATTAAGGAGGCTGCAGGCGCAACTCGATCCCCTTCAAAGAGATAAAGACCCGCAGGACGTCCTTCTCGACAACGCCGATTTCCTCCAGCGCTTCAAAATTAGCCGCCGAACTGCCTACAACTGGCGCCGCAAAAAATTGCTGAAGTACTTGTTAATCGAGAACAAGATCTTCTACCGCCTCTCTGATGTGAGAAGTTTTTTGGAGCAGAACCAAAGCCACTGATTTAAATGATGTTTATGATTACCAGGATAACATCTGCGAAAAATCTGCGAGATCTGCGCAATCTGCGGGCAACCGCACCTCGCACCTCGCACCCCGCAACAACTCTTAACTCTTAACTCTTAACTCTTAACTCTTAACTATCATGAAAACCCAAGAATTAAAAACCCTCATTGCCGACTGGAAAAACCTGGAACTCCTCCTGATGGAAGATTCCCAACTCTGTAAAGAACTGGATATTCACGCCAGCACCTCCCGCCGCTGGAGGCGCAAGAAAAAAGTCCGTTTCCTGCGAATCGACAGGAAGATCTACTACAGAATAAGTGACCTGCTCCCCTTCATCTCCAGCCTCAATCGACCGCTGATTTAAATGATGTTTATGATTACCAGGATAATATCTGCGAAAAATCCGCGAGATCTGCGAAATCCGCGGG
>CBFGYW010000250.1:0-3422 GCA_965653085.1 uncultured Salinimicrobium sp. | reverse complement strand
TACTTTTTACTTTCATTTTATTGATTATTGTGTAAACCTATTTCAGGACGAGACATAATGTGACAAGGTTCGGCCCCGCCGGGGCCGGGATATGGACTGGATCTATTTCTACTAATATTGGACTCCTCTGGAGTCCTGGAAGAGGTATCTTCACTTTGTTTAGAATCACTCTGGAGGCTTGCCCGAAAGAGGTATTTTAACATTGATTAAAATCACTCCGGAGGAGTGGCACCTTTGTAGAAAATTACCTACCCACAGCTTTCACCTCCAGAGGAGGTGCACCAATCGAAACCTTCCCATTAACCTCTACGATTATTCAAACAGCCACCTGTACAGGTCATTCCCATTGGCAAACAGGACCAGGGCGATAAGGATAAAGAATCCTGCCATCTGGGCGTATTCCATGAACTTGTCGTTAGGCTTCCTGCCGGTCACCATCTCGTAAAGCAGGAACATCACGTGTCCGCCATCAAGAGCGGGGATAGGGAGGATGTTCATAAAGGCCAGGATGATGGAAATAAAGGCGGTGGTACCCCAGAAGCCCTGCCAGTTCCAAACGTCCGGGAAAAGGCCTCCAATCGCTCCAAAACCACCAACCTGGGTGGCTCCCTTCTTGGTGAAAACATATTTGAACTGTGCCACATAATCGTGCAGGGTCCAGTATCCATAACTGAAACCTTTGCTGATGCTTTCGCCCAGGGTATACTCCTCAAATTCGGGAGTAAAGCTTCTGCGGTTGCTCACCCCGAGGATGCCTTCTTCGGTAGGGGAAATCTTTATGCTCTGCAGCTCCCCATCCCTCTCAAATACAAGTTCCATTGGAGAATCTTTGCTCTCCTGCGTGAAACGGGTGAGTTCGTGCCAGTAGCCAATCTCGGTCTGGTTTACTGAAACGATACTGTCCCCAACCTGTAGCCCTGCCAGATCAGCGGGACTTTCAGGAGCGACAGAATCCAGGACCGGACGCTCTATGGGAACGAAAGGGATATACACCCCCTCCTGAAACATTAAGGAGCCTATATCTTCGGGAATTTCAATGACCTCCTCTTCTCCATTCTGATGCAATACAGTTACGGTATTCACATCCCTTAGCATCAGGTGTTTATTGATGTCGAGGGTATTCTTCAGCGGTTCCCCGTCTACAGCCAGCACCCTGTCGCCATCCTCAAATCCATATTCCTTAAAGGAATCGGCGACAGCAAACCCCTTGGGCATATTTTCGGCACTCACATATCCGCTTCCCCACACAAAAAGTATCATCATATAGATGAGGAATCCCAGCACCAGGTTCACCGTTACCCCTCCCAGCATGATGATGAGCCGCTGCCAGGCGGGTTTGCTTCTGAATTCCCATTCCTTTGCAGGCTGGGCCATTTGCTCGCGGTCCATGCTCTCATCGATCATTCCCGCTATCTTTACATAGCCTCCCAGGGGAAGCCAGCCTATTCCGTAGACGGTATCGCCGATCTTCTTCTTGAAAAGGGCAAATTTTACATCAAAAAAGAGGAAAAACTTCTCCACCTTCACCTTGAAGATCTTTGCAGGGATGAAATGTCCCAGCTCGTGAAGGATGATGAGTATTGATAAACTTAGAAAAAGCTGTATAGTTTTGACAAGAAATGGATCCATAGTAATTTTTAAAATCGAACAAAAGTAAACTTTTAGCGGCACCCAAAAAAACTTAAACTCCCGCAGGGCCCTCCCAATGGAAATTTTTAAGCTTCAGCCCCCTAAATTGCTCAATAGGCCGTAAATTTGCGCAAAGTAAACTTTTCATGCTTCAGTTCTTCGCAAAATATAAATTCTTTGGCATATTTCTGCTGCTTCTTTCCGCAGTGCTTATCACTGTTATCTACTCCATCCTGAATCCAGAAAAGAGGCTCCCCGTGTACCAGCCTGATATGGTGAATTCTGAATTGGTGGACTCCACAGTTCAGGAAGTGCGGAAGTATCATAAGATAAACGACTTTAAGCTGGTCAATCAGAACGGCGATACCATCACGCAGGAATTCTATAAGGACAAGATCTATATCGCCGATTTCTTTTTCACTACCTGCCTCACCATCTGCCCAATTATGACAGATCATATGCTGCAGATCCAGGAGCAGATAAAACAGGATCCAGAGGTGCTGCTGCTATCACATACCGTGATACCAAAGGTGGATACGGTGGCCCAGCTGAAACGCTATGCCCTGGAGAAGGGGGTGAATGCCGCCAAGTGGAACCTGGTAACGGGAGACAAGAAGGAGATCTATGATCTGGCGCGCAAATCCTACTTAGCAGCCAAATCTGAAGGGGACGGGGGTCCTTATGATATGATCCATACCGAGAATTTTGTGCTGGTGGATAAGGAGAAAAGGATCCGTGGCTTTTACGACGGAACAGACCCTGAGGCCATTGAGGAGCTAATGGCCGATCTGGAAATACTGAAGCAGGAATACAGGTAGACAATCTGGTTCCAGGAAGGCGGCTCTAGAAATTGAGGTAATAGATATATCCGAAATTCATCCAGAAGATCAGGTCGTTGAACTTGTTCTGCGGGTTATCGTGGTTCAGGCCGTCGAGAAAATCGGTGTCGTAGTACCTCCACTGTAGATTCATCACCAGGTCGCTTGAAACTCCGAGCTTGTATCTCATTCCGCCCCCCAGCACCACCGACCAGGTAGTACCTGCGTCGAGATCCACTCCCCCCACAAAACTGTGAAAGAGGTTCTCCTCCAGCGGCCCCAGCGTCGAGTAGGCGTGGGGATCAAAATGAACGAAATTGGCCCCCAGACTCACGAAAGGGGTAATGGGGTAGGCAAAGGCGGTATAGTCCCGGATGCTTAACGGATAATATTCCAGATGTGCACCAATCTCAAAGACCTGTGCAGTACCTATCATCCCCCGAAGCTGTTCCCCTCCCAGGTTGTCCTTACTTGCAATATCCCCGAAATGGTTCAGCTTTGTCTTGTGATAATCGATCTCTGACCGGATCTTGAAGTGGTCGTTGAAATAACTGTCCATCGTGTAGCAGTTACAGTCGGCAGCATAGGCGAAGTTGATATAATGCACAATTCCTATTCCCATCCCGGTGTTTCCGGTGTTCGTGCCCAGGTCATAACGGATTCCGTAATCTGAAAAGAACGCCAGGGGCCCTGCAACAATTCCCACCTCCTGGGCGACTCCGATCCTCCAGCCCTGTGCAGCCGAATGCTGTTTCCCGAAGAAAAACAAGAGGAACAGCAAGGCAATGGCTCTCGGAAGGTGGATCATAGTTGGATAATCGGCTCTATAGCAAATATATAAAAAGTAGGTAGAGAATAACTTATTTCTCTCACAATCCTAAAAAGGGTTAAAATATCAGGAAAAGCCGAAGGTATTTCCACTTCTCTTGAATAAAACTTACCTTTAGGTCAAATAAACCAGATTTTAAAAATAAA
>CBFGYW010000249.1:0-3431 GCA_965653085.1 uncultured Salinimicrobium sp. | reverse complement strand
GGATTTGAATTCGGTTTTTAGGCAAGGCGAATTGGGCAGAATGGTTTTCAATCTATCCGCAGCAGGATTTCCTGGAGTTTTGCCTGATTATCTCAGCTTGCGTAAGTGGAAACCACGTAAGCTGCCATAACAATGCTGGAAAGCAGGAAGATCCATTTCCAGATTCTCATGCTGTCTTTTATCATCCCGTCATTCATGACTATGAGTTTTCCTAGTTAAAGGTGTCAGGAATACTTTGTGAAGGAAAAATGAGAATTAACACGCAGAGGAGCAGTCCGGTTTTCGGGGGGAAAGGTGGGGGGGAGTTGGTATACAGAATTAAACTTATGATAAGTGGAGAAAAAATGCAAGGGCGGTGTCAATAATATAAGAATATTTTAACTATTGCCGGAGGGTTATTCGCCTGATATCATCAACGGATCCATTCAGGCGCAGGCTTTGTAATTCAGGAATATAACAACCAAAAAGCCACTCGGTGAGTGGCTTTGATTCCAGTAGTGGGAGATATGGAGAAATCGAACCTTGTTATACAAGATATTTATTCAATAGCTTCCTTAAATTTTAATATTTGAATTCTACCTATGACTGGTCATCAACAGTTGCAGCTGGCGCGTTCTTTTTTACAGAAGAGATACCATTTTCCATTGCGGTGGTTGTAGTATAAACCTCACTGGTGCCGACCACCTGCCCGTTTGTTGATTTTAAATCAAACTTATGTCCTGTGGAAGTCTGCCTTCTTTCGAATCTTTCGTCTGATTGTGAATTCTTTCGAACAGATTCAATTCCGTTCAAACATGAAGGTTTAGCTTTATAGCTTTCACTGCTTAAAATAACCTGGCCATTTCCGGCTTTTAAATTAAAACGAAATTCGCCGGCTTTGTCTTTTTTGATTTCAAATTTACTCATTGCTGTTAATTTTGTTTTAGGGAAAATAACATTTATTAACAAATACTACAAATCAAATCTTATAAAAAACAGAAACCTGCCTTCTTCAGAGGGTAGCCATCATGGGAAAACCTGATAAAATAGGTGTACAGTTTAGTTTCATTTTAAAAAAACAAAACCCTTCAAGTATTACCTGAAGGGTTTCTTAGTAGCGGGAACTGGACTCGAACCAGTGACCTTCGGGTTATGAGCCCGACGAGCTACCTACTGCTCTATCCCGCGATGTTGGGTGCAAATATACAACCGCTTAAAGCTTCTTTGCAAGCTTTTTCAAAGAAATATTTTGCGGTTTTTGGAACATCCGTTTAACCCGCTTGTTTTAAGTGCTTTCGCATTTAAAGTATTTCTTTGATCTTTATTTTACCTGGCTATGGCTCTCCACCAGCCGTACAAATTCAGCTCTATATCCCGCCTTATCTTCGCCCCGACCTTCGTTTGCCAGGGAGAGGACCAGGTCCAGGGGAGCATCATTTGCAAATTCAGAACCTCGCAATTTCATCCCATAGAGCGCTACTGCACTGGCGAATTTGAAATCGGTACTGAAATTTTCTTTCCCTGCCTTAACCAGCTTCACCAGTTCCTTGCTTCTGCTGCCTTCTGGGTCCTTATATCTGAATTTCACGGTGAGCAGTTCCTCGCTGTCTCCCTTGGTCGAGGTACGTGTATATTTCAGTGGGTAAATATCCTTCAGAAATTCACTCTTCACGCCCACAGGGATCAGCTCATAAATTGCAGTGACGGTATGCCCGCTTCCCAGTTCGCCCGCATCCTTTTCGTCATCTTTGAAGTCTTCGTCGTTGAGGAGCCTGTTCTCATAGCCGATAAGTCGGTAGGCCTGCACTCTTGCGGGATTGAATTCCACCTGGATCTTCACATCCTTGGCAATGGTATAGAGGGTGCCCCCGAATTCGGTGCCCAACACCCGCTGTGCTTCCTGCATAGTGTCAATATAGGCGTGGTTGCCATTCCCCTTGTCCGCTAGCGTTTCCAGTTTTGAATCCTTATAGTTGCCCATTCCGATGCCCAGGGCAGTGAGGAATACTCCGCTTTCCCTTTTTTCCTCTATCAGGTCCTGCATCGCCCTGTCGCTACTGGCTCCTACGTTGAAGTCCCCATCGGTAGCCAGAATCACGCGATTGTTTCCGCCTTTGATGAAGTTCTCCTGGGCGATCTTATAAGCCAGTTCTATGCCTTCTCCCCCGGCGGTAGAGCCTCCTGCGGAAAATTCATCCAGAGCAGCCATGATCTCGTTCTTATTGTTTCCGCTGGTAGAAGGCAGTACCACCCCCGCAGCACCGGCATACACTACAATGGCTACTTTGTCCTGCTCCCTGAGTTGGCCCGTGAGCAGCTTGAATGCAGATTTGAGCAGGGGCAGTTTATTAGGAGAGTTCATCGAACCGGAAACATCCAGCAGGAAAACAAGATTGGAGGCCGGGATATCATCCAGGGGAACGGTTTTTCCCTGGAGGGCAATCTTTACCAGCCTGGTGTCTGAATTCCAGGGCGTGGGCGCCACCTCAGTATGGATTGCAAAAGGATGCCCGTCGGTGGGCTGGGCATAGTCGTAATAGAAGTAATTGATCATCTCCTCAATCTTCACTGCATCTTCAGGCACCTCCTGTCCGTTATTGATCATCCTCCTGATGTTACTGTAGGCAGCGCGATCCACATCGATCGAAAAAGTGGAAAGGGGAGAGGCGGAGACCATTCTGAATATGTTCTCCTGAATTTCTTTATAGGATTCCCGGTCTTCCATTACAGCCATTCTGGAAGCCTGGCGTTTGGTCATGCCATAAGCTACCGTTATTACCTCCTCCAAAACTGCGACATCGGGTTGAAGGACGATATTGATCTGGCTTTCCTTTTTTATCTTTCTTTCAGAAGTTATGAATCCGAGGTAGCTGAACAGCAGCACATCGCCTTCTTCTGCCTCTATCTTATACTTCCCATCAAAATCGGTCTGGGTCCCTGTGGTAGTGCCCTTAATTAGGATGTTCACCCCCGGTAGCGGGTTTCCTTCGGGATCTGTAACGGTCCCGGTAATAGTTTTTGCATTGAGGGGGAGAAGGTTGAGTGTGAGCAGGAAGGAAGAAATTTTTCATATCAGAAAGTTTTAAGGTAAAAAGATAATAAAAGCATCTCAATTCTCAGGCCATTATAGAAATTCATCTGAATTTTTCATTAAATGTCTGAACTCCAGATATTAAATGGTTTTTAGTTTAAGCGGAAATTGTTATCTTAGGTAAAGAACAAACAACAGCACCAATGGAAGAGCCCCTGCAGGATGACATCAAGTTTCAGATACCAGTAAAGATATCCTATACAGCAGTGGAAGCAATGCTTCGAAAACAGCTGGTGGGGGAACATATCACCACCGAGAGCAATGGGGATGTGACGAAATATGCCACCATTCTCGATCTGGATCTTGCCCGGAGTCATAGCGAGGGCTACGACCTGGCGGTGGATGTGAAGTTCAGGACCCT
>CBFGYW010000248.1:0-3440 GCA_965653085.1 uncultured Salinimicrobium sp. | reverse complement strand
CATCTATACCCATAACGGGAAGAACATAATTAAATTGAAGTTGTGAAAGGACCTGCTTTCTGCTGTTGTGGCAGATGGAATGATGGGCGGACGCCATCGCTCCAATATGGAACTGGTAGCTCAGGGCACAGCCAATATCTTCTCCGGCCTCTTCGGGGGAATTCCAGCCACCGGAGCTATTGCGAGGACCGCAACCAATATCCGAAACGGCGGCAGGACTCCCATTTCAGGAATTACCCACGCCCTGGTCCTGCTTCTTATAATGCTGTTATTCGCCCCGGTAGCCAAACTCATTCCCCTTTCCTGTCTGGCAGGGATACTGGTGGTGGTTGCCTGGCATATGGGCGAATGGCATCATTTCCTGTCCCTCCTGAAGAGCAACCGCCTCGACGTCCTGGTGCTGCTTACTACTTTTCTTTTAACCGTATTCTTTGACCTGATAATCGCCATTGAGATCGGAATGATCCTCTCCAGCTTCATTTTCATGAAGCGGATGGGGGAAGCCACCTCAATAAAAGGCGTTACTGACTTATTTAAAACGGGATCTTCTGAAAGTGAGACAATCTTTGAAGAGGAACTTCCTCCCCTGCCTGAAGGTGTGGTATTATATGAAATAAACGGTCCCCTGTTCTTTGGTGCCTCCCAGAAATTCCAGGAGGTGCTCACAGACCTCAACCAACAGCCCCAGGTACTCATCTTGAGGATGCGTCACGTACCTTTTATTGATGCCACAGGAATAAATCGTTTAAAAGAAATATGTGCACAGCTGAAAGCCCGGGGTACCGGCATTGTCATTTCAGGGGCCAGTCGGGAAGTAAGAATTGAGCTGCTGAAAGCCGGCTTATATGAGGTCCTAGGAAAACACAACATCAGGGAAAATATTTCCAAGGCCTTACAGAGGGCTGAAAATATCATTTCGGCCAAAAATCAGGAAAGTGACCCAGGGTAAAATAAAAAACCCTAACATCCTTTGACTTATGTTAGGGTTTATCCAGTGACCTCGCCAGGATTCAAACCTGGAACCTTCTGAGCCGTAATCAGATGCGCTATTCAGTTGCGCCACGAGGCCTTGTCTTTGCTGTTAAGCGGGTGCAAATATAGGTTTAATTATAAAAAAAGAAAACTATTTCCTTTAAATTATTTCCGCAGTAAGGTCTGCATCCAGAAGGGCACTGCACTGAGGCTCCAGCTCCTTGTAACTACCGGTCTTGACAATGCATTTCCCGATGTAGTGGACCAGGATGGAACATTGTTCTGCCTGCTCAGGAGTATGGTCGCATACAGCCATCAGGGTATTGATCACATGGTCAAATGTGTTGTGGTCGTCATTATACAATACAATTTCGTGGAGCTTCTCACCCCTTGTCTCCATTAATAGGTCCTCTGATTGCTTCTCCTTCGTTCCCATTTCTATCTTCATTTTATTCTGTTTACACCCTGCAAATTTATGAAAATCAGTTTATTTTTTCATCTTAAACTGAAGGGCTACCCATTCTTCCCGTTCCAGATTGCTGACGAATTCCAGGCTATGGCGCTCGCATTCTTCCCGGATTACGGGGATATCGGCTTCGTAAAAACCGCTGAGATAAAGTTCCCCTCCGGGCTCAAGACAACGGCTATAGGTTTTTAAATCTTCCAACAGGATATTCCTATTGATATTGGCGATGATCACATCATACATCTTCTCTCCCAGCAGCTCTGCCCCACCTTCGAAAACCGAGATCCTGCTGCAATTGTTGCGTTCCACATTTTCAATGGAATTCAGGTAGCACCAGTTGTCGATGTCAATGGCGTCGACCTCTTTAGCGCCTCTTTTCTCAGCTACTATGGCCAGAACCCCGGTGCCGCAGCCCATGTCAAGAACGCGCTTCCCCTCAAAATCATTGTTCAGAAGAAACTGTATCATCATATGGGTGGTGGCGTGATGCCCTGTTCCAAAGGACATCTTGGGCTCGATCACGATATCGTATTCCACATCGGCCTGCGGATGGAAGGGGGCCCTGACACAGCAGGAGTCTTCCACCAGGATGGGGTGAAAGTTCTTTTCCCACTCCTCGTTCCAGTTCACCTGCTCTATTCTCCTGGAAGTATAGGTGATGGTGAATTCATCTGACTGCAGGATCTGGATTCCGGCAAGGCTGTCTTCCTCAAATTCCTCTTCGGGGATATAGGCTGTAATTCCCGACTCATTTTCCACAAAACTCTCGAATCCCGCCAGCCCCAGCTCCGCGATCAGGATTTCGGAAGCAGGTTGCAGGGGTTCTATCTCAAAGTTAAATTCGAGGTAATTCATAAATTCTTAAATTGAGTGCACTATTGCCAGAAAGTCTTCGGCCTTCAGGCTTGCGCCCCCAATAAGCCCTCCATCAACATCTTCCTTGGCAAAGATCTCTTTTGCATTGGAAGGTTTTACACTGCCCCCGTATAAGATGGACACCTCCTCAGCTATTTCCTTTCCAAATTCAGCAGCTATAGTCTTTCTAATGAATGCGTGCATCTCCTGTGCCTGTTCTGGTGAGGCTGTTTCCCCCGTGCCAATGGCCCATACTGGTTCATAGGCTATCACTATATCCTTCCAGGAATCAGGCGAAATATGAAAAAGCCCTTTCTCCAGATGCTCCTGTACCACCGTGAAATGATTTTCTTTTTTCCGCTCCTCCAGTTCTTCCCCAACGCAGAAGATCACCTTTAAGCCATTCTCCAGGGCCGAATTCACTTTTTCTGCCAACACCTCATTTGTTTCGTTAAAGAGGGCCCTGCGCTCGCTATGGCCTATAATAACGGTACTCACGCCAACACTCTTCAGCATCTTTGCAGAAACCTCCCCAGTAAATGCTCCATTTTCGCTCTGATGCATATTCTGGGCGGCCACTTCAATGGGTGTTCTTCTTAAGGATTCAAAGGTGTGGAACAAATTGGTAAAGGCAGGAGCCACAATAACAGTGGCTTCAGGTTCCTTGACCCATTGTAACTTTAAGTTGGACAGCAATTCTTCCGTTTCTGCCAGATCATAGTTCATTTTCCAGTTCCCGGCTACAATTTTTCTTCTCATTGGTGTTGGTTTTTGATAGACAAATATACCCAATCTATTATGGAAAACATATACTGGAATTCAGCTCACTGAGGATAATATTTCTCCTGGGAAAAGGGAACTTATAATTAAAGTCACGAATCCACGAAAATCAGGTAAGACATAGGTGGATTCGTAGCCAGAAATTTTTTTTTAAAGCTCCAGATTTTCAGCATCACTCCAGTGAAGCTTCTGCTGAATGGTACCCTTGTTTAATTTCACTATACCGGGATTACTGCGGACTATTGTTTTAAGTGCAGTTTCATCGCTGAAATAGAAGTCGAAATCAAGATTATATTTCTCCTTCACCTCTGCCTTCAGTTCTTCTCCTGAAGCCGAAAGTCCAATGACCCTGTAGCCTTCACTCTTC
>CBFGYW010000247.1:0-3456 GCA_965653085.1 uncultured Salinimicrobium sp. | reverse complement strand
TGGTTTGTCTGACTTCATTTATGTTGATACTGCAAATTCGGAATTTGCACATCCTAATAAATGACTTGAGAACAGGTTTTTTTGACAATGATTGATGTTAATGTTTACGGGATTGTGTAACATATTTTCTCTTTTACAGTCTTTATCCTATACATCAATCATCAAAAACGTACAGTTATGAAATCATTAAAAAATTTAATCCTCGTCATGGCTCTGGCTTTGACCACCTCTGTTGGAGCGTATCCTACTTATGGGATTGGGAATTCCATTTCAAAGGAAATTGGGCAGCTATTGAGCGGTGCCGACCTATCTATTGAAAACGAAATTACCGTTATAGTGAGGTTCTCTCTTTCCGAAAGACACGAGATCCTGGTTTATTCCATTAAATCAGAAAATGATGAGATCAACAAACTTTTCAAGTCAACCCTGCAGAAGCAGAAATTGGAAGGGAAGAAATGGCAATCGGGGAAACTTTATGAAATCCCTGTTGTTGTAAGGGCAAAGAATTAGCCGTGTCCCAGGTTGTAAAAAGTCCCGAATTGCGGGACTTTTTATTTTTAGGTCTATAATCTTTTTTTGATCCCGTTTATTGCTGAGGCAGCAATAGTTAAAGATGGAGTCCACACTCGGTCTTTGGATTGTTATTCCATCGTCCACTTCTGTCTTCGCCAGGGGAGGTACAGTGTGTGCAGCCAATGGAATTATAACCCCTGGCAACCATTGGATGGAAAGGAAGCTGGTGTCTCTCTATGAAAGCATCGCGTTCTTCTTTAGTGACGTCCAGCAAGGGATAGAATTTCAGGATATCATTTCTGATTTCAAAAATATCAAGACTTGCCCGGTGATCGCTTTGCCACTTCATAAGGCCTGAAACCCAGACTGTGTATTTCTGCTTTAAACCATCTAGTGGTTTGACCTTGTTGATATAGCAGCAGAAATCAGGATTCTTTTTCCAGGTCTGGTCCATCGTTGTGAAATTGTGCTCTTCTTTTAGGGCGCTGACTGATGTAACATTCAACCCATAGGTGCTGATTAGTTCTTCCTTATATTTCAAAGTCTCCTCGAAATGATAGCCTGTGTCGATAAAATAGACTTTCTGATTTCGTTTGACATCAGAGAAGAGCTTCAGAAGGAAAGCCGAGGTTGCTGCAAAAGAGCTGGTGAGCATGATCTCTGCTTCCTCAAAGTCCTTGTATATTTCTTCAATGCGTTCGCTAAGGCCAAGGTTTTTATATTTACGGTTAAGAACTTCTACTTCTTCTGAAGTGAGGACTCGTTTCTCAGCTATTTCACTCATTGGACTGAGGTTTTTGTTTTTCATTCTTCTTCGGCATCGGGCCTCTTAAATGGATCACCAGTCCGTTTAGAAAATTCCTGAGAAACTGATCTCCGCACTCCACATATTTCGGATGATCCTCACTTCTGAAGATTGCACCGATCTCGCTTTTGGTGACCTTAAAATCTACAAGCGAACATATATGCACAATATCCTCATCTCTAAGCTTAAGCGCTACTCTTAATTTCTTGAATATATCATTATTGGATAAAGCCATATTTCTCTTTTGGTTTTCAGAAGGTAACAAAATTACAAAGTTTGCAGGCAGGATGAGGGATTTTGAACAGTAAATTTATGGTCCAGCGGGTATCTAAACTGTAGAGGCTCCGACATTATGTCATAATATATTGCTGATTTACAGACAAAAAGTCCTATTTTCTGTCCTGGTATCCATTTTGCCTTGGAATATTCAGAAGAAAACTTATGTCTAACATAAAAACTTATAAGATCATGAACCTAATAAAAAGAAATCCGGAAAACTGGCTGCCTTCAGTATTTGACGACATGTTTAAAAACGACTGGTTAGGTGGCACTACAGGAGTAAACAGAGTGGGAACAAGTATTCCCGCAGTAAACATTCAGGAGAGTGAGGATTCCTTCAAGGTTGAAGTTGCTGCTCCCGGAAAAGCGAGAGAAGACTTTAAGATTGAGCTGGACAAGGACCTTCTGACTATCTCTTCTGAAGAGAAAAAGGAGAATGAAGTCTCTGAGAACGGGGGCAAATACACCCGAAAAGAATTTGCCTACAGCACTTTCAAACGTTCCTTCAGCCTGCCTGATAGTATAGACAGTGAAAAGATTGGAGCTACCTATAACAATGGGGTGCTGGAGATTACCTTGCCTAAACGTGAGGAGGCTAAAGTTCAGCCTAAGCGTTTAATTGAAATTTCTTAATCAGAGTAGAATTCAGAAAAAAGCCGTCCTAACCGACGGCTTTTTTTTATTGCCTGCTGAGGACTATCCACCCGTCACCAGCACTTTGAATTACAATACGTTCTCCCGCTGAGATGGAAGTTACCTCACTTCCCTTGGCTGAATCCCAGATACTATCCCCTCCAGTAAAATTGAGGAATTTTTCAGAAATTCCATTCCAGCCCAAAAGCACAAGGACCCGTCCCATGCAGGAACTGGATTCAGGAATGCTGATGGAGCTTACCCCATTATTGATTCTTAAAGTAAAAGTCTCTTCGGGAATACTGAAGTTCCCGGTGGAAGAGCCTGTAGTGGTATAATTTAAAACATTTGGATATTTCCAGGTAAGGAAACCTGTATTACCCAGACTGAGAATCTGTTCTGGTTTCCCTTTTTCCAGAGGAAAGCTGTACTGATTTTCGAAGGTGGCTCCTATGGCCAGACGGCCGGCGAAATAACCGGCATAGACCCTGTCAGGGTTAATTCCAAAGGCTGCGCTATACAACCCGTATGCGAAGCCTGTGCCTTCCGGTGTTCCAATTTCGGTGTAAATCCCATAATGATTTCGGGTAGCCCCATAGGTCCTGCCCACTTTATTATAGATCCCGTACATATCTTCCACCGAGTTCTGGTATACCTCATTGTAAATACCATAATGAACTCCTTTCCCGGCAGCACTCACATTGTTCTTGATCCCGTATTTCCTGCTATCGGTCAAACTGCGGTTGTTATTGAGGATCCCATAAGTCACATTTGTGGGGGCAGAACTGGAATTATCGACTTCAAGAGCTGTTCGCACCGCAGTGTCAGTTTCTGAAGATAGGATTACCTTTAATTTAACATCGGGGCTTTCTGCGCCTATCCCAATGTTTCCTATCCTATACATGCCTTCAGAAACTCCTTCTGAAGGAACATTGGAACCTTCCCTGAAAAAGTGATGAGAAGCATTACCTGTAATAGAGATCCAGGCACCCAGGCCGGAGTTCCAGTAATAGAAGCCTATCGGAAAGCCCGGTTTTTCTTTTTTCAGGTAAACGAGCATCCCATCCTGTTCCTCGGAAGGTGAGAGAGTTGGGAAATTTTCAATTCTTGGAATCAATATTCCGTCAGTAATAGCAGGATTGGTTGAATTCGAACTCGCTATATCCAGCTGCGCCTTGGGATCTGTTGTATTAATCCCTACCTGTGCTGAAACCATAACTACCATT
>CBFGYW010000246.1:0-3457 GCA_965653085.1 uncultured Salinimicrobium sp. | reverse complement strand
GAAAGTAATGCCAGCATAGTAGCCGACGCCCAGTTTGTTTCTGATAATACCATTGAAATCAGCAGTGTAGAGGTCGACAGCGACGCCTGGATTGTGGTGCGAAAGGTGAACGACGATGGCACCTTCAGCGAAAGAATTGCAGACCCCGAATTTATTGAAGCAGGTACGCATTCGAATATAATCATAGAATTGAATAACCCCGAAGCTGCCGATGTAGACCTGCAGGATGGGGATGAACTTATTGTCCTGCTTCACGAGGACGACGGGGATGGTACCTTTGAATTTCAAGGAACCACGGGCGCCGATGCTCTGATGACTGATGCAAATGGAGCCGGGATCAACGACTCTTTTGTGGTCTCTGCCCCCAATTTTACCATTACTGACCAGACGGTAACCGAGAACACAATCACCTTTGATAATGTGAACACAGAGGAAGATGCCTGGATCGTGGTTCATAATTCTGACGAAACAGGTGCAATCATTGATTCTGACATTGTTGGCTGGGCCTTTGTGCCTGCCGGAGATAATACCGATGTCGTTTTAACCTTTGATGATGCCTTTACCTATACTGCGGGTCAGACCCTGTGGTCGCGCATCTATATGGATGATCCGGCCGATCAGGAATTTACGTATTTCGTTGATCCTGCCACCGATATGCCCGCCCTCTTTGGATTTAACGAGGATGGAACCATTACGGGAAGTATTGTTATAGACTAACAGGTCATTCTTTAAAATAAAAGCCTCTCCGGTAAGTTTTCCGGAGAGGCTTTTTCATATTCTGAGGTTTTCTAGATATCCTGCGACCTTAACCTCAGCGCATTTACAATTACTGATACAGAGCTGAAGCTCATTGCCAGGGCTGCAATCATTGGGGAAAGCAGCATTCCGAAGGCAGGGTATAATACCCCTGCAGCTATGGGGATTCCCAGGGTATTGTAGGCAAGGGCGAAGAACAGGTTCTGTTTAATATTTCGCATCACCTTTCGGCTGAGTTCCTTTGCTTTGGCAATTCCCATCATATCTCCTTTTACCAGGGTTATCCCTGCACTTTCTATGGCCACGTCGGTTCCGGTGCCCATGGCTATACCAATATCGGCCTGTGCCAGGGCGGGGGCGTCATTAATCCCATCACCCGCCATCGCAACCTTTTTCCCCTGCTGCTGCAGTTTCTTCACCTCCTCCAGCTTGTCCTGAGGCAGCATCTGGGCACGAAAGCCATCCAGCCCTAAAAATTCGCTCACGGATTTTGCAGTCTTTTCATTGTCTCCGGTAAACATGATCACTTCCACACCCTGCCGCTGCAGCTCCTGGATCGCTTTTTTACTGGTTTCCTTAATCTTGTCGGATATAACCACGTACCCCAGGACTTCTGTACCTTCAGAAAGGTAAGAGACGGTTTTCCCCTGCAACTGCTCTTCAGTTACCTTTTCCTGAAGGGCTACAGGGATTTCTGCCTTCACCCGGGCCATCAGTTTCTCATTCCCCAGTGCAAGCTGAGTGCCATCCAGGGAGCCCATCACTCCTTTTCCGGTTATGGACTCGAAGCTGGAAATCTTGGAAACTTCGACCTTTTCCTGTTCAGCATATTTCAGGGTAGCCTGAGCTAATGGATGCTCGCTACTGCTGTTCAGGGAGGCTATCTTATGAAGCAGCTGTTTTTCAGAGAGCTGATTACTGGCAGATACTATTTTCTCGACTGAAGGCTTTCCTTCAGTTATCGTTCCGGTTTTGTCGATTACGACCACATCCATCCCGTTCATTTTCTCGAGCGACTCGGCGTTTTTGATAAGGACCCCGGCCTGTGCGCCCTTCCCTACCCCTACCATGACCGACATGGGGGTAGCCAGCCCCAGGGCACATGGACAGGCGATGATGAGGACGGCGATCGCATTTACCAGAGCGTATACATAGGAAGGTTCGGGCCCGAACGCTGCCCAGATTACAAAGGTTATCGCAGTGACAAGTACCACGATAGGTACAAAATATCCTGAAATCCTGTCTGCGACCTTCTGAATGGGAGCCTTGGACCTGCTGGCGGAGTTTACCATCTCGATGATCTGTGAAAGAAGGGTTTCTGAACCCACTTTTTCAGCAGTCATCACGAAGGTCCTGTTTCCGTTGAGGGTTCCTGCACTCACCTGGTCGCCTTTTCCTTTGGTTACAGGCACGGGTTCTCCCGAAATCATGGATTCATCTACGTGGCTCTCCCCTTCGGTAACTTTTCCATCCACAGGGATCTTCTCTCCCGGTTTTACCCTTAGCAGATCCCCCTTGTGAATCTGGTCTATCGCAACCACCTGTTCCCTGCCGTCGATGATACGGATCGCTTTGTTGGGGGCCAGTTTCAGAAGTTCTTTTATCGCAGAATTTGTTTTTCCGTGGGCTCTGGCTTCCAGGAGCTGTCCCATCAGCACCAAGGTGAGGATCACCGTCGCGGCTTCAAAGTAAACGTGGACGGTTCCGTGGTGGGTTTTAAACTGTTCAGGGAAGAAATCTGGGAATAACATTCCGGCAACACTGAAGAGCCAGGCCACTCCTGCGCCAATTCCAATCAAGGTGAACATATTGAGGTTCCATGTCTTTATCGACCTGTAGGCCCGTTCAAAGAACATCCAGGTGGCGTAAAACACCACGGGAATGGAGAGGGCGAGCTGAACCCAGTTCCAGTATTCGTAGGGCATCAGCTTTTCCAGAGGGTTCCCTGGTATCATTTCGCTCATCGCGATGATGAAAATGGGAAGGGTAAAGGCTACAGCAATTTTAAACTTCCGGAGGAGCTTTTTATAGGTTCCATCTTCCTCCTCCACCCCTGCTTCCAAAGGAACAAGGTCCATTCCACAGATAGGGCAGGATCCCGGCTCGTCCTGCACGATCTCGGGGTGCATGGGACAGGTGTATTGGGACGGAATTTTGGTTGCTGAGGGGGCTTCTACAAGGTCCATTCCGCATACCGGGCAGTCTCCCGGCTTGTCGTAGGTTTTTTCGCCCTCGCAGTGCATGGGGCAGTAGAAAACTCCCGACCCCGTGGAGGCTGCTTTCTTTTTGGGCTGTGGTTTGTCACCAGCCAGTCCGATGGAATAACTTCCACCGTCAGCTTCCAGTTTTTCCTGGAACGTTTTCAGCGGGATATGTTTCTGCATTGAGATCTGGGCCTGAGCCTTTTCAAGATCCACCTCAACATCAAGAACCCCCGGCACTTCCTTTAGAGTCTGCTCCACATGGGATCGACACCCGTTACAGGTCATCCCGGAAACCGAATAGACGTGTTTCATAGGAGAGGGAGCATCCTGATGCTGCTCCTTCTGAGGCAGGCTTATCTGATATCTGTCTCCCTCACTAGCCAGTTTCTCCTGGAACTTTTCCAGCGGGATATGTTTGTCCATCTCGATCTCTGCAGTTTTCTTTTCGAGATCGACTTCAACTCTGGTAACCTCCGGTATTTCTGAAAAGGATTTCT
>CBFGYW010000245.1:0-3461 GCA_965653085.1 uncultured Salinimicrobium sp. | reverse complement strand
TCGAGATTCAAAGCGATTAGCTTCTATTTTTTACAAGAAGAATCGCAAATATATTAATTACTGGGCTAATATATAAAATATTAATTACAATGGTACATGTACAGTTGTTAAAATTTGAATTTTTCCTCCTCTTTGTAAGTGAAGGTTATATCAACTGATGACTGAAATCGAATTACATATAATTAGAGAAGTTAAGAAAAGGCGAATTGCTAAAGGATTTTCTCAATTTACTCTTTCTGAGAAGCTTAATATGAACAGCAGTTTTGTGTCACATGTTGAATCCTTTAATAGAAGGGCGAAATACAACCTGAACCATCTTAATGAATTAGCAAAAGCTTTAGAGTGTTCACCAAAGGATTTTTGGCCAGATGAGCCTCTTTAACCAGGTTCAAAAGAATTGAATAAGGGGAAATAACCATTCGTGGCACATTAAATATAGTCAATCCTCGGCAATTCTCGCATAGTTCCCACCTAATACAAATCTCGGACAAATTCCTGTATGTAAATCGATTTTAAACCAGTCTGAGTAAATTTTCTTCATCTTTTAATATCAAAGCTTCTTGCTTAATGTGAGACCGTATGTATCGTAGGGAAAATATGGGTTAGAAGTCCTTATTTTATTCAACTAAAGTATAAATTAATTTTTCTAAAAAGAACTTTTTGAAAATATAGAGATTGAAAATCTTATTCATACACATAATTTTTAGGAAGAGTTAATATTAGTGATGACTTGACCGGATTATATAAGATTTGAAAAAGGAACGTAAGCTCAATTTTTATTTTCCGATTATACTAGTTCGGCTCCATTTCCCAAGTTGAATTTAATTTTATTGAAGTAAAAAAAATTCCAGAGGGGTAAAAAATCCCACTTAATTTCATTTTTATTACCAGTGGGATTAATTAATTTGACTTTCGTTCAGCTAATATTAATAAGAAATAGAAAAATTACAGTTGATATGTGAAATTTAACTTTCTAAGGAGGAAGATTTACATGAACAACAGCATAAATCTCTATTTAGAGTTAAACATTTTTCTAAATCTGGTGGCCGCAATCACGTTCCTGTATAGGTTTTTCTATTTTTGCCCGCAGGAGATTCATATCCTCACTCACCTTCTTCTCTATTACTCGTGCGTAAATTTGAGTAGTCGCAAGCTTGGTATGCCCAAGAAGTTTAGAAACCGTTTCCAAAGGTACACCATTCGTTAGGGTAACCGTAGTAGCAAAGGTGTGCCTGGCCATGTGAAAGGTGAGGTGCTTTTTTATTTGGCACAAATAAGCGACTTCCTTTAAATAAGAATTAATTTTCTGATTGGAGATTACTGGCAATAAGGTATTGGTCACCAGGGTCCTTTGCGTCCTCTTGTGCTTCTCAATAATTTCTAAAGCTTTTGAAAGTAATGGAATTTTTACTTGAGTAGCTGTTTTCTGGCGACTGGTTAAAATCCATAGATTTCCATCCTCGCCTTCCACTATATTTCTTTCAGTTAATAACATCGTATCTCCAAATGCTAGTCCTGTATAGCAACTGAAGACAAAAAGATCCCTTACAACGTTAAGCCTGTCTACTGAACAGGAAAACTGCTCCAGGCGGTCTAACTCAGCCTGAGTCAAAAACTCTCTTTCCTTCTTTATAACCTTACATTTGAACTTGATAAAAGGATCTCGATTAATCCATTCATTTTTATAAGCCATGGTTACCATTTTCCTGAGCCTCTGGATGTGCTTCATTATGGTGTTATTCTCAATTTTTGGCTGGTAATGCTTTGGTTTATATGAGCGGAGAAAATCTTCAAAACCAATTATGAAACTGTAATTTAAATCCTTTAGATGTAAATCCTGCAAGCCATGCTCTTCCTCAATATACTCCGTAATGTACTTCTGGCTTGTTTTATAGTGCCTCATAGTATCCTTGTGTAGGATATGTTTCATTTTGTTGTTATGATAGGAAATTAGCTCCTGGATTGTAGGATGCTTCTCATCCTCTCCTAAAAATCTTGCTTTTACTTTTTGAGCAGTAATTATCGCATCTTTAGCTTTGAGATCCATGTAACTTTGAAAAATTTTGTTCTGGATTAAATCAATATATTCATTGATTTGTTTGGCCTCTCTGCCCTTTCCTTTCAATCTGGCTTTTTGACTGTCCCAGGAATTTACGCTTACTTTATGTTTTAAACTGATGTTACATCGTTTTCCGTTGACCGTAATTCGGGCATACAGCTCTGCCTTTTGATCCTTGGCACGGGAAAAGTTAATCCAGAAGAGGATTCCCAAAGTTTGTGAAGTTTTCATAGTTGTCGTCTTTAAATGAAACAATTAGCTCAAGACGAAAGTCAAATCAACTACATTCTAAAAGTACAAAATATTTAGATCGGTCAACACTTTTGAAAGTGCAATTTGTTGACCGATTTGTGAACTTTTTTGGTCAACATCAGTCAACATCATATGATTTCATAAAAAATGAAAACCCTGTAAATCCAAGGGTTTACAGGGTTTTGGTATCTAAAAAGTGATCGAGACAGGATTCGAACCTGTGACCGTCTGCTTAGAAGGCAGATGCTCTATCCAACTGAGCTACTCGACCGTTTTAGCGAGTGCAAATATAATACGCTTTTCAATAACGACAAGTAAAAACTGAAATTTATTGATGTTTGAATGCCAGCCTGCACGGGCTCAGATTCCTGGCTGAATCTGGTTTCAACCATCAGCCTGGACTTCAGGTTTTTAGTCATAATGCCTGTCCGGCAAGCACAGGTTTTCTCAGGATTGTGGAATAACACCTTCCTGAATCCACTTCTAAATACTTTGATAAAGTATTGCCAATATATTCCCAAGTCGGAAGCTACAGTTCCCAAAAAATCGATAATTCCGCTACATTTACAGGAGCAGGATTTTAATGATCCGACTGCTGCAGAATTGGCTTTTTAAAATGCCTGAAGGAAAATTCGGAAGATTTTTATGGAATTACGCACAGAAAAGGAATCATCTCCATTTAGTGAAGCAGCGATAGCCGGGCTCCTTGAGGAGCTGCATCGGGAATGCAGGCTGGACCTTCACCTGCCCGGGGGTGGCTACCTTCATATGAGCGATGAACTCCCCTACCTGGTCATCTACCGGATGCCTTCAGAAGGGGAAGACAAGGCGACGATCCGTTTCGTACTGAGTGAAGCTTCCTTTCTTGTGATTGGCAACCGGGAATTTGAAGGCTATCAGCGCCTGATGCTGGCCCTGGGTGATGCCATGGCCTCGAAGTTCAAGACCTTCCTGCTGCTGGAGATATATGCCGGGGAAGCGGGAAGCGAAGGTTTCGTTATCAAAGGCCCTGCAGAGAAACTGCCTTCCACGCTGAAGGAGCTGAAGAAGGAACTCGACGGCCTTGCCGAAAAGTACAGCAGCCTGCGGTTCAAATCGACGCTGGTCGAGGACATTCTCGCCGAGGATCGCAAGGCGCGATGACTCTCCG
>CBFGYW010000244.1:0-3481 GCA_965653085.1 uncultured Salinimicrobium sp. | reverse complement strand
GTTTGTCATCAATCCCATCGCGTGCAGGTTGGGAGCGAAAATATGGGCATCCTCATAGATGGTACGGTCCTGGATGATGGCTTTCCCGCTTTTGCGCAGTTCGAGGATCTGCCTGAAGCGGCTGTTCAGGAAATAGATCTGGAGATTAAACGACCAGCGTTCCATGGTGTGGTAGAAATCCTCGAGGTATGGATTCTCCAGTACATCTTCAAATTGAGGCTCCCACTGAAAGTGTTTCGCCAGTAATTTGGTAAGGGTGGTTTTTCCCGCACCAATATTTCCCGCAATGGCTACGTGCATAATCTCTTAATTTTTTGGCTGATAAAGCTGGACCTGATGAAAAAGTTCATCGGGGCTAATATAACTCAATCGTTTTTTAAATAAAACAGAAACCGCAACAATTCGCTGGTGGCAAAAGGGGTTTTTCAGTAGGAACTTCAGACAAGGATATTCTGAAGGAACTCCGGGACCTCACATTCCCCACAGGTGGAAAACATCCAGATACAGTCCACCGAATCGGTGAACATATGGAAGAGGAGCCCGATAAAGATGAGCTTCAGGATCCTGTGCTTTATGAAAATGGACCCCAATAAATAAACGGCAATCATCACTTCGGAATGCAGGGGGTGAAAACCTATGCTACAACGCCCGGCTTCGAAGATGGAGTCGGCTACCAGATGGTCGAGGTCCACCAGCATGGTCGCCAAGAGGATCAGCCAGTATTTCTTCCACTGTTTCGGATCGTAGAGATAGGCAATGAGGCCTATTACCAGGAAATGCAGGGAGTAATGGACTATGGACTGTAGCATTCAGCAGTAATAAAAAAAGCCTGCTGAAAATTGCAGCAGGCTCTTGTTTTAATTTTTAATTCTTTGAAGCATGGCAGGTGCAGCCCGGAGCCGTAAAACTCTGGGTGTTCTCGTGCCAGGGGAAAGCGGCATTGTACCTGTTGTCTTCCCAGTAGAATTCTCCGCGTTCCTTAGGTTCGTTTCCAATCTCATTCATGGTCATGGCATCGAACAGCCTTCCGTTAACCATGGTATAGATGATGCTTTCGGAATTCCTGATGTCTTCCAGGGGATTTTCCTCCAGCACCAGCAGGTCGGCCAGTTTTCCGACTTCCAGGGAACCGATCTCTTCTCCCATTCCAATATACTCCGCTCCATTGATCGTAGCGGCCTGTAAGGCTTCGAGATTGGTCATTCCGCCCATCTGAAGCATCCAAAGCTCCCAGTGGGCTCCAAGGCCCTGTATCTGTCCGTGGGCTCCCATATTCACCTTCACCCCAAGGTCTGTAAGTTCCTTGGCAGTCTGTGAAACGAGGATCGGCCCATTCTGATACTCTTCCTCCGGAAGCATGGTGCGGTGACGGGAACGAGCATCTACAATGGCTCTCGGAGTGAAATTCAGCAGCCTCTCGTTCTCCCACACATTGGTTTTTTCATACCAGTAGTATTCGCCATTGATCCCCCCATAGTTCACGATCAGGGTAGGGGTGTAGCCGGTGTTGCTGTTGCTCCACAGGGTTTTCACATCTTTGTACACAGGGGCAACCGGGATGTTATGTTCTATTCCCGTGTGCCCATCAATGATCATGCTCATGTTGTGGAAGAAGGTACTCCCTCCTTCTGGCACCACGTTCATTTCCAGTTCCCGGGCAGCCTGAAGAATCTGCTGTCGCTGCTCCCGGCGGGGCTGGTTGTAGCTTTTCACCGAAGTTGCACCAAAGGCCTTGGTTCTCCTCAGGGCAGAAAGGGCATCATCCAGGCTGTTGATCTCTGCCTTGAAATCGCCTTCTGCGCCGTAAAGGATGATTCCGGTGGAATAAATTCTAGGTCCCACCATCTCGCCACTCTTTATCAGTTCCGAAATCCCGAAAACTGTTTCACTTAAAGCCGAAGGATCGTGTGCCGTAGTTACCCCGAAGGCAAGATTGGTGTAGGCAGGCCAGTGTTTCTTCGGAGTAAGGCCATAGCGGAAGGCACCAATATGGGCGTGGGCATCCACCATTCCGGGCATGATGGTCTTCCCGGCTACATCGTACACCTTAGCCCCTTTTGGGATCTCAACTTCTGAAGCCTCTCCAATAGCCACAATTTTGTTCCCTTCCACGATTATGCTTCCTTTTTCAATGACCTGGTCTCCATTCATGGTAATGATGCGCGCATTGGTAAAGGCAATCCGGCCTTTCGGGACATCTGATTTTATCTTCAGACCAATCCGAGTACCTTCCGTGGTGATGGGAGGAAAGGAATCCTCCGAATTTTCCAGGAACGTGAATCTTTTCGAAACCTCATTGGTGAAATATTCATCCCCCAGGGTCCAGTGGATCTTTTTGCTGTCGGCCGACCAGTGGAGGTTCAGGCCTGCATCTTTGGTGATCTGGCTTACAGGAACGGCGCTGGTTTTATTCGAAAGTTCCACCGGCTGCCCCGTCATAACAAGAGGAGCGATGTAAGCCTTGAACAGATTGGTGAAGGCGATCCATTTATTATCGGGACTTGGCACCAGTCTATGCGCGTATTTCGAAGTGATGTGCGTGCGTTCCTCGTGCCCGTGAAGGTCAAAACTCTTCAGGCTCTTGGTAAGGCCTCCCATTACGGTGCCTCCCGTCTGAATGAAAATGCGGGTGTCATCTACATTGAAGCTGGGAAAATCCCCGTTGTCGTAGATCTTTCGGATGTTTTCTCCCTTGGAACCCATCAGGTAGATTCCCGGCTCTTTTCCAAAACTTCTTCCCATATCGTTGTTCCCGTTTTCTTTTGAGAACACGATCATCTTTCCGTTATTGGAGAAGGAAGGATTTCTGTAGATCCCTTTTTCAGTAGTCAGGGTTTTGGCATCGCCCCCCGAAAGAGCAGTCTTCTTGATAGTCCCCATTTCGGAGTCATCCCAGGTAACATAGACGATCTCTTTTCCATCAGGGGAAAAGGAAGGTTCGAATTCAAAGGCGGTTCCCTCAGTAATTCTCTTTGGCTTTCCATTCGGAAGGCTTTTCTTCCAAAGATATCCAACAGCGTTGAACACCAAAGTCTTTCCATCAGGTGAGGTGACTGCATGGCGGATTACCTTCGGATTGAATTCTTCTGAAAAGACCGGATGGTCAGTAGCCTGGGTTTCTGCAATCTTCAGGGTAGTGCTTACCTCGAAAGGAATCTCATTTACTTCAATATTTTCAATGTTCACTTTCCGGATCTTGCCCTCCGACCAGAATACGAGCTCCTTGTTATTGGGCATCCAGCTGAAGCCGGGATATACTCCGAAAATTGCCCAGGCTTCCTGCTGGTCTTTGCTGAGGTTATCAAAAACGGGCCATTCTTCCCCTGTCTGAAGGTCGTGGATATAGAGCACCGAATTGGTTCTTATTCTCTTTACGAAAGCCAGTTTCTTCCCATCGGGGGAAACCTGCGGGCGGGCAGCTCCTCCGGGACCTCCGGTAACGGTGTTGCTCTCACCGTTTTCAAAATCGTAACGTTTTATA
>CBFGYW010000243.1:0-3487 GCA_965653085.1 uncultured Salinimicrobium sp. | reverse complement strand
GTAGGTGTTCACGTCGAGGTTGTCCTGCACCTTTATTCCGGGAAAGTTCTTCAGGTCCCGGCGGATCTGGTCAATATCGAAATCCTGCTCGAACTCCACATTCACCGCCTCGCTGTGGCCTCCCACCACGGGGATGCGGATGGCAGTGGCCGTAACGGCGATGGTGTCATCCCTGAGGATTTTGCGAGTCTCGTTCACCAGCTTCATCTCCTCCTTGGTATAGCCGTTCTCCTCAAACACGTCGCAGTGGGGGATGGCGTTGCGGTGGATGGGATAGGGGTAGGCCATCTCGCCCTTTTTGCCCTGGTACTCGTTCTCCAGCTGCTGCACCGCCTTGACGCCGGTGCCGGTGATGGACTGGTAGGTTGAGACCACCACCCGCTTCACCTTGTATTTGCGGTGCAGCGGCGCCAGGGCCATCACCAGCTGGATTGTGGAGCAGTTGGGGTTTGCTATTATCTTATCGTCGAAGCTAAGCTCGGAAGCATTGATCTCCGGTACCACCAGCTTCTTGCTGATGTCCATCCTCCAGGCCGAAGAGTTGTCGATGACGGTGGTACCCGCCTCTGCAAACCGGGGAGCCCATTCCAGGGAGGTGCTGCCGCCGGCAGAGAACAGGGCAAAATCGGCCTGCCGCAGCACCGCCTCCTCCAGACCTATCACCTCGTATTCCCTGTCTTTGAAGCTGATCATCTTTCCGATGGACCTTTCCGAAGCCACTGGCAGCAGCTCAGTTACGGGGAAATTCCTTTCCGCCAGCACTTTCAACATCACCTGGCCCACCATCCCGGTGGCGCCCACAACGGCTATTTTCATAATCTGTGTTTTTTCTGAATATACAAAGGTATTAAGGAATTAGAGAACGGAAACCTTCCCTCAGGAATTATACAGATTCAGATTTTCTGTAAAAAAAAGACCACGCCTTTGGGGCGTGGTTTAAAATTAGAATATGTAGGGTAACGGTATTGTCTTATATATTATTCTTTCTCCTCAATTCATCCCTGATCTCCATCAGCAGCTGTTCCTGGGTAGGACCTGCAGGTGCGGCAGGGGCGGCTTCCTTCTTCTTCCTGCTGCGCTCATAAGCCTTGAGAATGACAAAGATAGAAAAAGCAATGATTAGGAAGTTGATGATGACCTGAATAAAATTCCCGTAGGTGAGGGTCGCAGCACCGGCTTCCTTGGCGGCCTCCAGGCTCTCGTACGAATTCCCGTCCAGGGCAAAGAACTGTCGGCTGAAATCGATGCCGCCCAACAGCAGTCCGACTACCGGCATGATGATGTCGTCTACCAGGGAGGTGACGATTTTCCCGAAGGCAGCACCGATGATCACGGCAACCGCCAGGTCAATAATGTTGCCTTTCATGATGAAGGCCTTGAAATCACTGATGAATCCCATAAGATTTTGATTTGGTTAGTCTTACAAGTTTACGAAAAAATTATTAAGAACTCTTAATTTTATACCAAAACTCTTTTTACCCGCTGAGAGATGGATGTTATCAGTTCGTAGGAGATCGTGCCTCCAGCCTCGGCAAATGCGGTCCCGTGCTGGTCTCCGCCGAAAATGGTCACCTCCTCGCCCTCCTCGCAGACTATGTGGGTGACGTTCACCATCATCATATCCATACATATATTTCCGATGATGGGGGCGTACTGGCCCTTGATGAAGACGCCGGCGCGTTCGTTGCCGTAATTTCGGCTTATCCCGTCGGCATAGCCTATGGGCAGGGTGGCGGTGCGGGTGTGCACTTCGGCTATGAACTGCCGGTCGTAGCCCACTGAGGCTCCGGCCTGTAGCTCGTGAATCTGCGAAATGACCGTCTTCAGGGTCGCTACGGCCTTCAGCTGCCGGTCCACGGCCTGCTCGTTGCCGTAGCCGTAGAGTCCGATTCCCATCCGTACCATATGGAAACTGGCTTCGGGATAATTGATGATACCAGAGGTGTTGCAGAGGTGCAGCAGCGGCTCGTAATCCATTTTCTCATAAAGCTCGATGGCTATCCTGCGGAAGGAATAGATCTGCTCCAGGGTAAATTCCCGCTCCCGCCAGTCCCAGCTTGCCGTAAGATGCGAAAAGAAGGAGGCGGCCTTCACGGTCTGGGTTCCTGACAGGAGTTCGTGGACCAGCCCTGTTTCAGCTTCTGAAAAACCCAGGCGGTTAAGTCCGGTGTTGAATTTTATATGTACTGGGTAGTCTTTCTGTGCCTGGGCTTCTGCCACCTTCACGAAATGGCGAAAACTCCTTTCGCTGTAGAGGTTGGGCTCCAGGCAGTATTGTATCAGATCCTCATACTGGTGCGGCTGCGACTGGAACACCAGGATGGGCAGTCTGATGCCCGCTTCCCTTAGGGAAATCCCTTCCGAAGGAAAGGCCACGGCGAGGTAATCGGCGCCGAGCTCGGCCAGTTTCTGCGCCACTGCCACCACATCACTGCCGTAGCCAAAGGCTTTGACCACGGCCATCCGTTTCACACCCTTTCCGGCCTTCTGAGAGAGGTAGTTGAAATTGTGTTCCAGAGCCTGCAGGTCTATCTGCAGCTCTGTTTCCAGTGCTTTCGGCATCTTATGGTTCTTTGGTGGATTTGAGTTCCTGGGGGTCCTTCACCTCAAATTTTCGCAGTTTCTCACTCAGGCGCGCCTTAAAGTAAGCCGCACGGCTCAGCGGCTCGTACTCCTCGGTCTCCCCCAGCAGCACCAGGTCTTCACTGGCGGCCTTGCGGTAGCTGTACTGCGCCAGGTTGCCGGTACGGGTACAGACGGCATGGACCTTGGTCACGTATTCGGCCGTGGCCATCAGGTTGGGCATGGGGCCGAAGGGATTGCCCTTGAAGTCCATATCGAGTCCGGCCACTATGACCCTGATGCCCTTGTTGGCCAGGTCATTGCACACCCATACGATCTCGTCGTCGAAGAACTGGGCCTCGTCTATGCCCACCACGTCACAGCCGTCGGCCAACAGGCGGATGTTGGCAGCCGCCGGCACCGGCGTGGACCTGATCTCATTGGCATCGTGGGAGACCACCATCTCATCGTTGTAGCGGGTGTCGATGGCAGGTTTGAAGATCTCGACCTTCTGTTTGGCAAACTGGGCTCTTTTCAGCCTGCGGATAAGCTCTTCGGTCTTTCCCGAGAACATCGAACCACATATAACTTCGATCCACCCAAATTGCTCCTTGTGATTTACTGTATTTTCGAGAAACATTTTGTATTTTTCAAGACGAAAAAGCGAACTTCGCTTTTGTATAAAGGTGGAACAAAAATATTAAAAATACAACCGCAATAAATACCCCAGGAGGAAAGTTATGAAAAAGCAACTGAAAGAGGAGTTAATAACTTTAGCTGAAAACATCCTGCAATTAGGGCAGGATGAACAACTTGAGATCCCTGAACTGAAGCGCCGGGCACTGCAGCTCTACGACAAGCTCAGCCTGCTTCAGTTTGCCGAGACTGCCGTAATGGGTCCCAACCCGGTAGAACACCCCAGAGC
>CBFGYW010000242.1:0-3513 GCA_965653085.1 uncultured Salinimicrobium sp. | reverse complement strand
TCGGTATAATTATCAAGTGCCACCACCTCGTCCACCGCATCGGCGGGAATGTTGTTGACGCCCATTTTGGTATCGCCCGTAAAGAAGGTCTTGCCTTCCACCAGCAACTTGGTCACCTTTTTCCCATTCACGGTTACGTTGCCCGCACGGTCCACCTCAACCCCGGGCAGCTTTTTGAGCACCTCCCTGAGCTTGCGCTCCCCCCCTGTCCTAAACTGGTCGGTGCGATAGACTATAGTGTCCTGTTTCACGATCACTGCCAGCTCCGTTTCGATGATTACCTCTTCCAGATCGTCGGTGCTTTCAAATAAGGTGAAATTCCGGACAGAGTCTTCAGAAATATTTAATGTATCTGTCAATTTCGAAAACCCCAGGTGTGTGAGGATTAGTTTATAGGAGATTTCTTCGGTGAGCTCCAGTCTAAACCGCCCATGTTCATCTGATATTGCGAAGGTAATGGAACTGCCTTCAGAAAGGGGAGTGGCAATGATATTGGTATAAGGAACAGGATTTTGTTTGCTGTCTGTCACAACGCCTTTCAATTCAGAAGTCTGTGCATACGCAGTGTCCTGAAGTGCAATGCAAAAGAGGGCGATGAATACAATCAGGAATGTATTGTTGGGGAGACGCAAGGTTTCTTTTTTAATAAAAACTCTGTGACTGAATCTGAAAAGTGCCGAGGAAGAAGATGTAGAGAAACCGGACCATATCTTGCTGAATTTTTGTAACAGGGGCTGGTAAAGAAAATCCTGAACCTGAATTTTAGTTCAATAAATATAGTTTTATTTTCCTCACAGGCAAGTATGGCTGTTGATTATGACGAGCGGCACCAAATTAATCCAGCAGCCCCTTGGCCACTATTCTTCTGGCACGGGCGTCCAGTTCTTCCAGATTCATCTGCCTTCCCTCGGGTATATCGATGACGAGGGCTTCTGAAGTGTTATTTTCGATATGTACTTCGGTCGCAGTAAAGGTTACGTTTCCTATTTTAGCCTGCAGCACCAGCCCTGGTAACCCGTTGATGTCCTTTGGGCCGAAGCAGACAGGGATTTCGGGTGCAAACCAGGCTTCAATATGGACCGTTTTGTCTTTAAGATGAGCAACCGGAGCCTTATGCACTACGGTTGTGGAGGCCTTGTAGACAGTAAATTTCCCAATCTTTTTTGTCTCATCGGTTAATTTCCATGCATAACGGGTCCCAGGGAGTTCCAGAACAATAGTCTCGCCAAAAGAATCCCGCTGATGCAAAGTATTGATGGAATTAGAGCTCTTGTAGTAAACCCCTCTTCCGCCGCTTATCCGCAAAGCCATGGTTTCAAGAGAATTGGCATCATTGTTCATGAATTCCTCCACCTGGAAAAGAGATTCTTCTCCATTAAATATGAGGTTATAGGTGAAAACTTCTGTTCTTTCGGCCGCATCTTTAAATAATTCGGCCTCCATTGTATGTTCATCCTTTAACAGGGGAACTTCCATTTTCTGTTTATAAAGTACCTTCCCGGAATAATTCTGGGCGAGCATTGGGAATGCGAAAAGAAACAGGATCAGGGAGCAATAGAATTTCAAAATATTTAAACTTTAGGCAGTTAAAACTATTCCCGAGCCGGTTTCAATCGGTTCAGGAGAAATATTAAATAAATTGTAGACGGACTTATTTGCCGTGAGCGTCCATACAGAGTTCGTACCACTCACGGTAGGAGTTGTAATAGTCGGAAAAAACTGTGGTTTCTCCTGAACCCCATTCGGCCTCGGCCCCTCTGTTCGCAAATTCCTTGCAATAGGCTTCCTGATCAGCCACATCGACAAAATCCGATTCCTGGGAATTTAATGTGAATACGCAGACTGTGACAAAAACAACTGCTGAAAGAAACTTTTTCATAGGTCAAGATTTTAGGTTATAAAATTTTTAAGGGGGCTGCTTAAAAATTTTTCAGAATTGACTTCCGAAGGTTGAAGATGCTAAAAAAACACCATAAATCAGAGCTTTTCTAAAAACTTTAAGATTTTTTTACCTAGTGACAGCCATTACAGCTTTCCCTTAACCTTATAAAAATGCCAGGTCATTCGGCTCCCAGAGTTCAATCTTGTTGCCTTCGCAGTCCATGATCCAGCCGAATTTCCCTTCTTCAGCGGTTTCGATCTTATCAAATACCTGAACACCCTCGGCCCGCAGGGCCTCCAGCAGCTCCTCAAGATTCTCCACCCGGTAGTTCATCATAAAATCCTTCCTGGAAGGTTCAAAATGGGTGGTGTCTTCCTTAAAAGGACTCCATTGTGTAGAGCAGTCATTCCCTTCCTTGTCTTTCCACCAGAAGGTACAACCCCACTGATCGGTATTCAGCCCCAGATGCTTCCGGTACCATTCCTTTATCGCTTTGGGATCCTTTGATTTAAAAAATACTCCCCCAATTCCTGTAACTCTGTTCTTCATGTCCTTTTATTTTTATCAGAAAATCTCCCGAACCTGTTAATGATCTTGTCTGCGATGGTCCTTGCAAGTTTTATATGGGATTCTGCAGTCCATCCTGCAATATGAGGACTGAAAATAACATTTTCCATTAACAGCAGCTCCTGAAGGGCCTCAGGCATACTGTCTTCATCTGAAAACATATGTTCAAAGGAGGATTTTTCATACTCCAGCACATCCAGTCCCGCCCCCAGGATCTTTCCATTCCGCAGTGCCTCTACCAGGTCCGCAGTGATTACGCTTTTTCCCCTGGCTGTATTCAGGAACCAGAAATGACTTGCAAAACCATCTATAAATTCCTTGTTGATGAAGTGATTGGTTTCTGAAGTCCAGGGGGTATGAAGACTAACTACATCTGCCTCCAGCTGTAGCTGCTTCAGGGATACCTGAACTGCATTTTCGTCTCCGACATTGTCCTTGATATCATAACATAAAACCTTTACATCAAAACCCTTCAGTTTTCTGGCAAAGGATTTACCCATATTCCCGTACCCGATGATCCCGACGGTCTTACCCTCCAGTTCTACACCCCTATTGGCCTCCCGATACCAGAGCCCCTCTCTAACCTGGCGGTCGGCACGGTTCAGGTTGTTGAACAGCGAGAGCAGCATCCCCAGGGCATGTTCCCCTACTGCATTTCGGTTTCCTTCGGGGGCAGAAAAAAGAGCAATGCCTTTTTCCTCTGCAAAGGCAATGTCTATACTTTCAAGTCCCGCCCCTACACGGCCCACAAATTTCAGGTTTGGTGCCCGCTCAATAAAATCTCGATCTATGGTAAACCTACTGCGAATCACTATTCCATCATACAAGTGCTGATTTTTAAGCACTGCCTCCCGGGTTAGGGTATATCCCTCGATATTATTGTAACCAGCTGCTTCAAGCTGCTTTATAAGGCTGGGATGATTGCTGTCAACGTGGAGTACGTTCATGGGGTTCTACGCAAGGTTTCTACAAAGCTACTGAATGCACAAAAATTTCGAAGCCTTTGGAAGGTAAAATTCCGGATCCTGAAAGCACGGTACAGGCAGAGCCCTGTTCCAACAAAG
>CBFGYW010000241.1:0-3516 GCA_965653085.1 uncultured Salinimicrobium sp. | reverse complement strand
GCAGAGATTGGAATTGAAAAGAAAAAACCAGTTTGGCCCTGGATCCTTCTGGCACTGGTCATCCTGGCAATATTGTATTTTCTGTTTTTCGCAGGGGATGACAATCCGGATGATAACCTCGATGATAATAGAACCACCACAGAGCAGGTAGAAGATACCACAGTGTGGGAAACTGAAGAGGACACCACCGCTTGGGAGATGGAAGATACCAGCACCGAGATCGACACAAGCTCGGGCTTCTAGGATTTTCAGCTTTTGGCAACTCATTGCCTAATATGGGACAACAGGTTTAATTTAAAAATTGCATCATGACAGAAAAAAGAAAACATCTATATTATCTAGACGAGCTATCAGATTATAAAATCGCTAGCGATGACCCGGATGTACGGGGATGGGACGTGAAGGATAAGGACAACCGGGTGATTGGAAAAGTTGACAATCTTCTGGTAAACAAGGAACGGGAACAAGTGGTTTATCTCGATGTGGAGGTAGATGAATCCATTATTGAAGCCAACCACGACCCGTACAGCAAATCTTCCAGCAGTGAAGTCCACGAATTCATCAATAAGGATGGAGAGGAACATATAATCATCCCTGTTGGGCTGGTGAGTCTCAACGAAGACCAGCGCTTTGTATATACCGACAGGATAGACTACCAGACCTTCTCTGAAACCAAGCGGTTCGGAAAGGGTGCTCCGGTTGAAAGAGACTACGAGGTGATCGTTCTGGAATCCTATGACCGCTTTGGAGACCCCGAGGAAAACAGGAGGGAACAGGAGCGTTATCAGCAGGAGCTCCGGGAACGCAGAAGCCGGGAGAATGATTCCTACCGCGACCGTGAAGGCAGGGATTTTGAAACAAGACCCGATGATTCCTACGATGAGGATTACAGGCGAAGCGAAAACAGGAGCCGTGACATTTCTTTCGACGATGATGATCGCCGCCACAGAGATCACGATACCCGCAGAGGAAGGGGTGACATCTATGACGATGACTTCTACGACAGGAGGGAATTTGACAGAAGAAATTACAGGCGACGGGAGTAACAAGGACAGAAAAAGGGAAAAGAAATTTTCCCTTTTTTTTATCCCAACAGCCCGGGCTTAAATACAATTTGTCTTTTTCTTATCCTTTACCTCACTACTTGCGACAGGTTAAAGGCCTCTCTTGTCCCAAAAAATTGACCTTATTTTAGTTAAGATTTTGTTAATATTTAGTTCTTTTCTTTTCTCCTCCTGGAGCAGCCCGTTTTCCACTGCCCCTTTTAAATTATGACAATCTTGTAGGAAAACTAGGATTCCTGCTAGGCTCAACAGCACAAAATATCCAGATCATATATTAACAAAATATTTACTCTTCTAATCAAAGAAGACCCTCATACTTTGGGGTGTCGGTATTCCGAAATGGTTTTCGGATAAGAATAAGTTGTTTCATATTAATTTTTTATTAACTTTATTTCCTGAACTTTGATCAGTTCTGCGGACTAACCACAAAACGAAAAAATTAATTTATGGAACAAAGACTACTAAAATTCAGTTTTATCCTGATGGCTGTTTTTTGCTTTGGTTTTACTCAGGCACAGGAAGTTTCTGGTACCGTCACCGACGGGCAGATGCCGTTGCCGGGAGTAAACATCTTGGTAAAGGGAACCACTAACGGTACCACGACAGACTTTGATGGAAATTATTCACTTGCTGAGGTACCCGACGGTGCTGTACTGGTATTCAGCTTCCTTGGATTTTCCACTCAGGAAATTCCGGTTAACGGAAGATCTACTATCAATGTAACATTAGAAGAAGATGCTGCGGCTTTAAGTGAAGTTGTTGTAATTGGATACGGTACCGTGGAAAGCAGGGATGCTACCGGGGCTGTTTCTACCATTAGTGCTGAAGAATTCAACAGCGGGGTCATCTCTTCTCCCGAACAGCTGATCCAGGGAAGGACAGCAGGGCTTCAGATTACCTCTGCCAGTGGAGAACCAGGAAGCGGGGTTAATATCCGCATCAGGGGAACCACTTCAGTACGTGGGGGCAACGATCCATTATTCGTAGTAGATGGGGTGCCATTATCCGGAGAGGATGTTTCGGCCGGAGGGTCTGATATCGGATTCGGAAACTCTTCCGCTAAAAACCCTTTAAACTTCCTTAACCCCTCAGATATCGAGAGCATGACCGTCCTTAAGGATGCTTCGGCAACGGCCATCTATGGATCCAGGGGTGCCAACGGGGTTGTGATCATCACTACAAAATCAGGTAGAGGTACCCAGGGTCGTCTGGAATATGGTACGACCACCAGTTTCTCTTATCCTGCCAATACCTTTGACCTGCTGAACAGGGAGCAGTTCCTTGCGGAATATGCTGCCATAGGCGGGGATGCGGAAGCAGTGGATTATGGATACGATACCGACTTCCAGGACCAGATCCTTAGAAGTGGTTTCTCTCACGCCCATAACCTTTCCTATTCAAATTCCTATGATCAGGGAAGCTACAGAGCTTCTTTGGCTTATCAGGACCAGGAAGGTATCATCGAAAAGTCAGGAATGGAAAGACTTTCAGGAAGACTGAACGCCACCCATCGCTTGTTCGATGAAAAACTTACTTTGTCTTTACAGTCAACTATTTCTCGTGTAAATGACCAGAGGCCTCCTATTAGTAATGACGCCGGATTTGAAGGAAGTTTATTAGGTGCTGCCTACAGGGCAAACCCAACGAACCCAGCAGATCCTGATTATCTTTTTGCCTCCGGAATTAACCCGCTGGCCCTGCTGAAGTACACTCAGGATGAAACTGAGACCGACCGTCTTCTTGTAAACCTGTCGGCTGATTATGCGATCCTTCCGTCCTTGAGCGCGAAGATAAACTTCGGTTATGACAATTCTGAATCCTATAGGGGAGCCGCTTTATCCCCAGACATTCAGGGATTTGGAGAATCAGGCAACGGTAGGGGATCCATAAACGAAATTGAGGCTACTAACCGATTGATGGAAATCACCCTGAACTACGAAAAGCAGTTCGAAAATTCCAAATTCGATGCACTGCTGGGATACTCTTTCCAGGATTTCGAAAGACAGGGAATAAACATAGGTGGATTCGGGTTCTCTGACGGAGGATTGGATGCCATGATCAGTGATCTGGATCGCGCAAGCAACATTATCAGAGGAGCTATCCAGGGATCTTACCAGCAGTTCGGTTATGATTCAGACAGGTTCTTTGTAAACCGTCTATTCCCACAGATTGTAACTGAAGACCTTACTGCTCCGGGAGGAGTGCCTTTGAAAGCTGTGTCGGGAGATACTTTCCACACTGTTGATGAGCTTCAGTCTTTCTTCGCGAGAGCCAACTATTCCTTATTGGACAAATATCTGTTCACTGCAACGATAAGAGCTGACGGTTCTACCCGTTTTGGAGGAAACAACAAATACGGGTACTTCCCTTCTGCTGCCTTTGCCTGGAAAATAGATCAGGAGGATTTCCTGCCTGAGGCGATCGCGATCCCGCGCGCTTTTGCTGGAGTGGT
>CBFGYW010000240.1:0-3573 GCA_965653085.1 uncultured Salinimicrobium sp. | reverse complement strand
CCTTTATAAAAAATAAGTCTAATAATCTGTATCGATTATTCAGGACGAGACATAACCCAGGGATTACTCCTGAGTTGTTGCTCCTGCTGCGCCTTTAGCGTCAAGCTCGGCTACAATAACTTTAAATTCAGCGGCTTTTTCATCTTCTCCCAATAATGAATAGATATTCATCATGGTTCTGGCAGTCTCCACTTTTGAAGGCTCCAGTTCGTGAACTTTTTCAAGGTACACAAGTGCCTCTCTGTAGATTTCCTTGATCTCGGCTTCAAGTTCAGCATATCTCTTATTATCAGCCTTGGACATACCCAGGTTGTTCATTTCCTCAACCAGAGGATTTCTCTTGTCGATGGTCATTAAAGCCATGTTGTTATAGGCGTTCACCATTTGAGGATCAAGCTCAACTGCTTTCTGGTAATAAGACATTGACTTTTCAATTTCTCCCAATTCTCCGGTAGTAACACCAAGATTGTAATACAGTACAGCATTATTAGGATCGGCTTTTACAACCTCTTCCATGATCTGAGTGTATTTTGCCATATCTCCCATCTTGTAGTACATATCAGCTTCAGAAAGCATTAGGGAAGTATCCCCTGGGTTTTCAGCTTTTGCGCTTTCCATAGCGGCAATGGCTTTTTCATTATCCCCTTTCTGGATGTAGATAAGTGCGATGTTTTTAGCAATCTCTCCTTTTCTTGATTCAGTAACTGAATCTTTCGGATCAACATATACGCCTGTTTTAACAAGAAGGTCCCTCTGTTCCTTAGCCATAGTCTCAACCTCACCTGTCTCCTTATTGGTTGCAGAATACTGGTTTTCTATTCCTGAATAGCCAAGGTCCTGAAGTTGAAGGTAATATTTCAAAGCTGTATCATAATCCTGTGCGTTAACAGAATTCGATGCTGCAAAATATAAATAAGAAGTATCTGCCTCATTCAATTTATAGGCGGCAATAAGTTTATCAGATGCTTCAGCATATTTCTCAGCTTTCTGGTCACCGATGGCACTGTTCACCAAAGCAATACTTACGGAAGTAATTCCCTGTGTTGTCTCATCTGCGCCCAGGGCCTGAGCTGCCTTGAACGCTTCTGCTGCTGCCATTAGGTCAGCAACCGGAACATTTTCCCCAGTTCCCAGGAAAGCTTTTCCTTTGGTCACGTAGAAAGTAGCCTTATCCTTGTCCTTGGCCTCTGAAAGAAGTGGTTCTGCCTGAGAAAGGAAAGATTTAGCTTCGGCGTAATTACCGTCTTCAACGGCACTTTCAGCCTTTCTTATCTCTTTTTTCTGGGCGAATGCCACCACTGTAGACATAGCTAACGCCGCTGTAATTATTCTTGTTTTCATTCGTTAGGGTTTATATTTATTTATTCTTCGCTGTCATCAGCAATTGTTGTGCCATTCCCTTTTGGGTCTGGTATCTCGATGTGTTCCTCCTCTACGATATGCTCTACTTCTTCCTCCTCATTCATCACCTTCGCTACCGCTGCAATGGAGTCATTCCCTTTGAGGTTGATGAGTTTCACCCCCTGGGTGGCTCGGCCCATTACCCTTAAACTTGAAACCGAAGTACGGATGGCGAGCCCCGATTTGTTGATGATCATAAGGTCATCTGCGTCTGAAACATTCTTGATGGATACAAGGTCTCCCGTTTTGGAGGTGATGGATATGGTTTTTACCCCTTTTCCGCCACGGTTGGTAATCCTGTAATCCTCAAGGCTGGAACGCTTTCCGTAACCATTTTCTGAAACCACAAGGATATCGCTCTCAGGATCGTTCACCGAGATCATTCCAATTACCTCATCATCGTCACTTGCCAGGGTAATTCCTCTTACCCCCGAAGCATTTCTTCCCATAGGCCTGGTCTTGCTTTCTTCAAACCTGATGGCCTTCCCGCTCTTCACGGCGAGCATCACATAACTCTCTCCATTGGTGAGTTTAGCCTCCAGCAGTTCATCGTCTTCGCGGATGGTAATGGCATTGATACCATTGGTCCTGGGGCGGGAATACTGTTCCAGCGAAGTTTTCTTGACCTGCCCTTTCTTGGTCGCCATGATCACGAAGTGACTGTTGATATATTCCTCATTCTTGAGGTCCTGGGTACAGATAGACGCCTTCAGTTTATCATCAGGCTCTATGTTGATGAGATTCTGAATGGCACGTCCCTTAGAGGTCTTGCTGCCTTCAGGGATCTCAAAGACCCGCATCCAGAAACACTTACCTTTCTGAGTGAAGAACAACATATACTGGTGGTTGGTCCCCACGAAGAGGTTCTCAAGGAAATCTTCGTTTCGTGTGGTCGAACCTTTTTGTCCTACCCCACCTCTGTTCTGGGTCTTGTATTCTGAAAGAGGAGTTCTTTTAATATATCCGGCGTGGGAGATGGTGATGACCACCTGTTCATCCGGAATCATATCCTCCATACTCAGGTCTCCTCCAGCGTACTCAATGTTGGAACGTCTCGCATCCCCATATTTCTCCTTCACCTCCAGCATCTCGTCCTTGATAACCTCCATCCTGCGCTCTTTTCTGGCAAGAATGTCTTTCAGGTCTTCAATGGTTATCATCAGCTCATCGTATTCAGCCCTCAACTTATCCTGCTCCAGGCCGGTAAGCTGTCTCAGTCGCATCTCAACGATGGCTTTCGACTGAAGTTCTGAAAGATTGAATCGCTCAATCAATTTGGCTCTTGCCTCGTCGGCATTGCTTGAACCTCTTATGATGGCGATAACTTCATCAATATTATCTGAAGCAATGATAAGCCCCTCAAGGATATGGGCTCTTTCCTCAGCCTTGCGAAGTTCATATTCGGTACGTCTTACCACCACCTCATGACGATGCTCGACGAAGTGCTCGATCATGTCCTTCAGGTTCAGCATCTGCGGCCTTCCTTTTACCAGCGCAATATTGTTTACGCTGAAGGAAGACTGTAAAGCAGTATGCTTGTACAGCGTGTTCAGTACTATATTCGGAATGGCATCACGTTTAAGGATATAGACGATGCGCATCCCATTTCTGTCGGATTCATCCCTGATAAGGGAGATCCCTTCAATTTTCTTTTCGTTTACGAGATCGGCTGTCTTCTTGATCATCTCAGCCTTGTTCACCTGGTAAGGGATCTCTGTGACTATAATGGCCTCCCTCCCATTGACCTCTTCGGTTTGGGCTTTGGCGCGAATCACGATCCTTCCACGGCCTGTCTTAAAGGCCTCTCTTACGCCGTCGTATCCATAAATGGTCCCGCCGGTAGGAAAATCAGGAGCCTTGACGTGCTCAATTAATTCATCAATTTCAATGTCGTGGTTATCTATGTACGCAACGATACCATCCACAACTTCGGAAAGGTTATGGGGAGGCATATTGGTTGCCATCCCTACAGCAATACCTGATGCACCGTTTACCAGGAGATTCGGAATCCTTGTTGGAAGAACGACCGGCTCTTTCAGAGAGTCGTCAAAGTTCAGCTGGGTGTCTACAGTTTCCTTGTCGATATCTGCAAGCATGTCCTCACTGATCTTGCGAAGCCTTGCTTCCGTATATCGCATCGCCGCAGGGCTGTCACCATCAACAGAACCGAAG
>CBFGYW010000239.1:0-3578 GCA_965653085.1 uncultured Salinimicrobium sp. | reverse complement strand
CATTGAGGATTTTGCCGCAGAGATGTCGGGATTGAAGGCCATAGACAACACCTCGGCCCTGTTCGAGTTCTATTCCGTATACCTCGCCACCACTCCGCCGGAGCAGGTGGAGAATTTCGAGACCTTCTCCTCCTGGGCCCAGACCCTGCTGTACGATTTCAATGAGATAGACCGCTACCTCATAGACTATAAACCTTTTTTCGACTACCTGTCCAACATCCAGGAGCTGAACCACTGGTACCTGCAGGAGGAGCGCACGCCGCTGATGGAGCATTACCTTACCTTTTGGAGAAAGTTGCCTGAATATTACGAACAGCTGAAAGCCCAGCTGCAGCAGAAGAAGCTGGCTTATCAGGGGATGGTGTACCGGGTGGCTTCGGAAAAAGTGGAGGAGTATATGCTGAAACAGCAGCATCCCCACGTATTCATCGGTTTCAACGCCCTGAATGAGGCAGAGCAGCAGATCCTGCAACGGATGCTGCGGCGGGAGAACACCCGCGTGTTCTGGGACATAGATGAGGTCTTTATGAAGGATCCCCAGCACGACGCCTCCCTCTTTATGCGGGAGTACGCGGAAAGGTGGCCTTTCTATCAGGAAAATCCCTTTCCTGTTACCAGGGAATATGCTTCGGCCAAGCAGCTGGAGATGGTGGGGGTACCCAAGAACATAGGCCAGGCCAAGTATGTGGGAGAGCTGCTGGCGCAGATGGATCCGGAGGAGCTGAAACAAACTGCAGTTGTGCTGGGCGACGAGGGAATGCTGCTGCCGCTGTTGAACTCCCTGCCACCCAATGTGGAGGAGGTGAACGTGACCATGGGCTTTCCGCTGAAAAATGCTCCGGTGAGCTTCCTCTTCGACCAGCTGTTCAGGATGCAGTCTCAGAACCGGAAGGAACTTTACTACAAGGACCTGCTGGAAATCACCAACCATCCCCTGCTTCAGAAACTCACCCGGGGCTACTCCCTTAAGCTTTCAGGAAAGATCCAGAAGGAGAACCTCGTCTACCTTTCCGTAAGCAGCTTTCTAGAGGCCGTTCCAGCGCATTTAAAGCCCTTATTTGAGCTTTGCCTGCAGAGTTGGGGCAACAGCCCTTCCGTAGCCATTTCGAAGCTGCAGGAGCTTCTTTTTCAATTTAAGGAAAGGCTGGACAAGGAACACGACAAGCTGACGCTGGAATTCCTCTATCAGTACCACCTGCTGTTCAACCGCCTCGGCGACCTGCTGCAGGAGTACCCGCACGTGACTTCGGTGAAGTCGCTGTATTCCATTTTCCGGGACCAGGTGAGTAGCCAGACGGTTGACTTCAGGGGAAAACCTTTCAGCGGCCTGCAGATTATGGGGATGCTGGAGTCGCGGGTGCTGGATTTCCGGAATGTCATCGTCTGTTCGGTGAATGAGGGTGTGCTGCCGGCGGGGAAGAGCAGCAATTCTTTTATACCCTACGACCTGAAGTGCACTTACAAGCTGCCCACCTATAAGGAAAAGGACGCGGTGTATACCTTTCACTTTTACCACCTGCTGCAGCGGGCGCAGAAGGCCTGGCTGCTGTACAACACCGAGAGCGACGGGCTGAATGCCGGGGAGAGGAGCCGCTTCCTGCTGCAACTGGAAATGGAACGGCAGCCACAGCATCAGCTTCGGCATTATACCGTGGCCCCTAAGGTGCCTGCAATAATGCAGCCGCTGCAGTCGGTGCCCAAGAGTCCGGAGATCCTTCAGAAACTGAAGGAGCGGGCGGGCAAGGGTTTTTCACCTTCAGCCCTGACTACCTACATCCGCAATCCGCTGGATTTCTACCACCAGTATGTGCTGGGGATCAGGGATTCTGAAGAGGTGGAGGAGACCATCGCCTACAACACCCTTGGGACGGTGGTGCACCAGAGTCTGGAGACCTTTTACAAGCAGTGGCTGGGGCAGGAGCTGAAGGCCGAGGCGCTGCAGGAGGCTATAAAGAAGGCGCCGGAGGAGGTGGCGCGGCAGTTTGAGCAGGAATATTCCCGGGAGCCGCTTACGCGGGGCAAGAACCTGCTCATCTTTGAGGTGGCCAAGAGGTATGTGCTGAATTTCCTGAAGATGGAGATAAGGGAGCTGAAGGGGGGCAACCGCATCAGGATCGAACAGGTGGAGAGTAACCTGAAGTCGCAGGTGCATATTCCGGAGCTGAATTTTCCGGTGTATATCCACGGAAATGTGGATAGGGTGGACAGCTATAACGGACTGCTGCGGATCATCGATTACAAGACGGGAAAGGTGCTGCAGAACCAGGTGGAGATCGCTGACTGGAGTGCCCTGAACACCGACTACAACAAATATGGAAAGACCTTTCAGATCCTCACCTATGCCAGTATGCTGCACGATGCCAATCCGTTTTCCCAGGCTGAAGCTGGAATCATCTCCTTCAAGAACCTGCAGAGCGGCTTCCTGAAATTTGCGCAGAAAGACAAGGATGGTAAGCGGGGAGTCAAGGACTCCGTAATAGACGCCGCAGTGCTGGAAGCCTTCCAGGAACAGCTAAAGCAGCTGATAGTAGAGATCTGCAACCCCGATGTCCCCTTTATGGAAAAGGAAGTCTAACCAGAAGAAGTACGATAAATTGTAGAGACAGGTTGCCACCTGTCTCACGTTCGAGTAAGCAAAAACCCCTAACTTACACTCCCAAAACCTTCAAGATGATCAAAGCCCAAACCAACATCCCCCTCCCAGGCCTGCACCAGCGCCCCATAGTTACCGATATCATCTACCCTTCCGAAGGAGGAAAAAAACCCGTCCTCCTCTTCTGCCACGGCTACAAGGGCTTCAAGGACTGGGGAGTATGGAACCTGATGGCAAAAACCTTCGCGGGGAACGGGATTTGTTTTGTAAAATTCAACTTCTCCCACAACGGCGGCACCCTGGAGCAGCCCATAGACTTCCCCGACCTGGAAGCCTTCGGCCGCAACACCTTCACCAAGGAACTCGACGACCTGCAGGTGGTGCTGGACTGGCTCACTTCCGATGACAACGAATTTGCAGCGCATATAGATACTGGCAACATCACCCTGATGGGCCATTCCCGGGGCGGAGGGACTGCCATCATCAAGGCCTCCGAAGATGCGAGGATAAAGAAGCTGGTCACTTTGGCTTCGGTAAGTGATTTTGCTGCCCGATTTCCGCAGGGGGAGGCTTTTAACGTCTGGAAAGAAGCCGGGATAGGTTATGTCACCAACGCCCGCACAAAGCAGCAGATGCCGCATCTTTTCAGCTTCTATGAGGATTTTGAAGCCAACGAGGAAAGGCTGACCATCTCCAGGGCGGTAAAGCAGCTGAATAAGCCCTTCCTCATCATCCACGGCACCGCCGATCCAACAGTAGATGTCAAAAATGCCGAACACCTCAAGGAATGGCAACCCAGCGCCCAGCTGCTGCTGCTTGAAGGCAGCGACCACGTCTTCGGCGCCTCCCACCCCTGGGAACAAGAGGAGCTGCCAGCCGACCTGATAAAGATCACAGGGGCCGTCAGCGAGCTGGTACTGAAAGACTTGACATCTTAACGCTCCTTAAGTTAAATTTTGCATTTCTTTTGTTTTGTAAGAATTTT
>CBFGYW010000238.1:0-3594 GCA_965653085.1 uncultured Salinimicrobium sp. | reverse complement strand
TACCTCAGGAGCATTTCCGAACTGTATATGCTCGACCTTCTGGATGGTGGAGCGGGCGGTTTTCTGAATTCGGGGGGTGTCGAGATTTATTTCAGGGCCGCAGAGGATCAGCTTTTCAATATTGAAGGCATCCGCCAGGCGGAAGAGGCTCCCGATATTGGCAGGGGAAGCCACGCCGTCAAGGACGAGCACCAGCGGGAATTTCCTCTCCTCAAATTCTGTGGAATGATGCGTGAGTTGCCGGCTCAATGTGTGAAGACGTATTTAATGATGTTTGCGCCCATTTTCAATGCCTTCAGCCTCACTTCCTCCGGGTCCTTGTGCACCTCCTGGTTCTCCCAGCCATCGCCCAGATCGCTTTCCAGGGTGAAAAGCAGGAGGAGCCTGTCATTCTCAAAGATCCCGAAGGCCTGGGGCTTTAATCCATCGTGTTCGTGGATCTTGGGAAGTCCGTCGGGGAAAGGGAAATGGGCAGAGAAGAGAGGATGGTCTGCAGGAAGTTCCTGAAGTTCCTTATCAGGAAATACCTTCTTCAGTTCCCTGCGGATGTATTCTTCCATCCCGTAATTGTCATCGATATGCAGGAAGCCACCGCTAAGCAGGTAATTGCGGAGGTTCTCTGCATCTTCCTCGCTGAAAAATACATTTCCGTGGCCTGTCATGTGAATAAAGGGAAAACGGTAGATGTCACTGCTTCCGGGTTCCACGGTCCCTGGTTTGGGATCGATGGAGGTGTCGATATTCCGGTTGCTGAAGGCAATGAGATTGGGCAGGGCAGTGGGATTGCTATACCAGTCGCCCCCGCCCTTGTATTTCAGGACAGCTATTTCCTGGGCCGGAAGGGGCTGAAGGACAAGGATCAGAAGGGACATTAAACACAGCAGCTGTTTCATTTCTTGGTCTGCGATTTTTTTTGAAAGGTAATTAAATTTGGTTTTATATAATGGGGATTTCGACATTCTCCAAAGGTGTGCCTCCGCTGGAGGCAGGGATTTGATTGGAAATGCTTTTTACAAAGATTTGCCTCCGCTGGAGGCAGGTTCGATTGGAAATACCTTTCTACAAAGATTTGCCTCTGCTGGAGGCAGGTTCGATTGGAAATACTTTCTACAAAGATTTACCTCTGCTGGAGGCGGAATTCGATTGACAATGCTTTCTACAAAGATTTACCTCTGCTGGAGGCGGAATTCGATTAACAATGCTTTCTACAAAGATTTTCCTCTGCTGAAGCCAGGGTTTGATTGAAATTATTTCTACAAAGTTTACCTCCGATGGAGGCAGGGGTTTAACTGGGATGTTTCTACAAAATTTTACCTCCGTTGGAGGCAGGTTCGATTGGCAATACTTTCAACATAGATTTTCCTCCGGCTGGAGGCAGTGGTTTAACTGGAATGTTTTCTACAAAATTTCACCTCCGCTGGAGGCAGGTTAGATTGGCAATACTTTCTACAAAGATTTACCTCCGCTGGAGGCAGGGTTTCCGTTCAATTCTCCGGAGGAGAACAACATTTGTAGAAATACGATGCCTCCCCACAAGCTCGCTCCAGCGGAGCGAAACCTTAATAAGCCCCTATGGAAATTATTTCTCGTGAGCCAGCGCTACGGTGTGGCAGGCAACAATGGCAGCTGTTTCTGTCCGCAGCCTGCTTTCCCCAAGACTCACAGGGGTCCAGTCATTTTTTTATGGCTGTCGAGATCTCTTCAGAAGAAAAATCGCCTTCAGGACCAATGAGAATGGTGACTTTGGAATTCTTCTGCAGCTGTCCCTTCAGGGAAGTTCTCTCCTGCCGGTCCTCACAATGGGCGATAAATCGCTGCCCGTCCTTCTGCTGCTCCATAAATTCAGAAAAGGGGATGGGTTCGTTCAACCTGGGCATAAAGGTGTGCAGGGACTGTTTTACAGCGCTCTGCAGTACCCTCTCGAATCTGTCTGTCTTTACCACTTTCCTTTCGCTGTGGTCGCAGATTATGGGGGTTATTTCCTGTATCCCTATCTCCGTAGCTTTTTCCAGGAACCACTCGTACCTGTCGTTCATCTTGGTGGGGGCTACCGCCAGGTGAAGGTGATAGGGCAGGGGAGCGGATTCTTTGTAAGACAGGATCTCAGCGATACAGCTGTTGGTACCGGCAACTCGCAGCGCAGTTTCAAATAAAAAGCCCTTGCCGTTGGTGATATGCAGGATATCCCCCTCCTTTTTTCGGAGGACCTTTACAATGTGTTTGCTTTCGTCTTTAGGGAAGACTACCTGGCTGTCGGAAGAGGAGATTTCGGGATGGTAGAATAGTTGCATAGATTAAAGTTTAATAGTAATACGTGGGACAGGTCACGACCTGTTCTTACACCAGGGATACGCTGCGCCTGGTCTTCAGACCAGAGCGCAACCGGGCTGGAATCTTCAGATTCCCGTTGCTGCCGCATGCCAATCTGAAGATCGCGCCCAGTGGGGCGGCGTCCTGAAGATCGCGCCCAGCAGAACACAGTTCACGAAATCTGTGCTGCAAGGTCAGTTTACATCCCAATCCTCGCCTTCGCGGTGATCGACATATCTGCGAAGTCCCCACTCAAAAACTTATAATGCCCCGCGATGGCAATCATCGCAGCATTATCGGTAGTATATTCAAACTTGGGCACATAGGTCTGCCACTGGTATTTATCTTCAGCCTCCTTCAGGGTTTTCCTGATTCCGCTGTTAGCCGAAACCCCGCCTCCTATGGCTATCTGCGTTATGCCCGTCTGCTTCACCGCCTTCTTCAGCTTATCCATCAGGATCCTGATGATGGTGGCCTGGATTGAGGCGCACAGGTCTTCGAGGTTTTCCTTTACAAATTCCGGATTCTCCTTTACCTGTTTCTGAACAAAGTAGAGGAACGAGGTCTTCAATCCGCTGAAACTGAAATCCAGCCCCTCCACCTTGGGTTTCGGAAACTGAAAAGCCTTAGGATTCCCTTGCTGCGCATATCTGTCAACCAGTGGCCCTCCAGGATATGGGAGCCCCAGGATCTTGGCACTCTTGTCAAAAGCTTCCCCCACGGCGTCATCTATGGTCTGCCCGATCACCTCCATCCTGAAATAATCTGAAACCTTTACGATCTGCGTATGGCCTCCGCTAATAGTAAGGGCCAGAAAAGGGAATTGGGGCTTCTTAAAGCCCTCTTCTTCTATAAAATGTGCCAGGATATGGGCCTGCATATGATTCACGTCCAGCAGCGGGATATTGAGCCCCAGGGACATGGATTTGGCAAAGGAGGTGCCTACCAGCAGGGAACCCATGAGTCCGGGGCCTCGGGTAAAGGCGACAGCTGAAAGGTTCTTTTTGGTAATTCCGGCCCTGGAAAGAGCTTCGTGGATTACCGGAACTATGTTCTGCTGATGTGCCCGAGAAGCAAGTTCAGGAACCACGCCCCCGTATTTCTGGTGGACCTCCTGGGTCGCCACCACGTTCGACAGGATCTTTCCGTTGTGCAATACCGCAGCAGCTGTGTCATCACAGGAGGATTCGATGCCGAGGATGTAAATATTTTGTGGAGCCATCTATATGATTTAGGCCTAAAAATCGTTAATATTGTGAGCAAAGTTAAAACATAAAATTCTAT
>CBFGYW010000237.1:0-3600 GCA_965653085.1 uncultured Salinimicrobium sp. | reverse complement strand
CCTAACCTCATAAGAGATGTGGAGCCTATGGGGCCTAATCATATTTGGGTGAGTGATATTACCTATTGGAAAACCAAAGCAGGACATTGTTATATAAGTTTTGTTACCGATGCTTATTCAAGGAAAATAGTTGGTTACCAGATAGCCCAGACGATGGAAGCTATCGAAAGCGTAGCTGCGTTAAAAATGGCATTGAAGAATCTGGATACTAAAGTTACAGGACTTATCCACCATTCAGATAGAGGTTCACAGTACTGCAGTGCAAAATATGTCAAAACTCTCAATAGAAACAACATAAGCATATCTATGACCGAAAATGGAGACCCATTGGAAAATGCTATCGCAGAGCGGATCAATGGCATTATTAAAGGGGAATATCTTTTCGACCGTGACATACCTGATTTAAAAACCGCTCGGGAGGTTCTGAGATCAGTGGTTGCACTTTACAACGACGAGAGGCCCCATTCCAGTATAACTAACCTGGTTCCTTCGCAGGTACATCAGGGTGGACTGGATGAAGAAATCAGACGGTTGTGGAAAAATTATTATCGGGAATTACCCGTGGAAATGTAAAGCCATTTTAGGACCAAATTTTAAATGTAAATTTGTATTAGGACTATCAATAAAAAAGAGTTTAATCTGTAAACTTTTTTCAGGACGGGTCAGTCCAATATTTGTAGAAATAGATCCGGTCCATATCCCGGCCCCGGCGGGGCCGAACCTTGTCACATTATAAAAAAGGTGCACCTCCTCTGGAGGTGAAAGCTGTGGGTGGGTAATCTTCTACAAAGGTGCCACTCCTCCGGAGTGATTTTAATCAATGTTAAAATACTTCTTTCGGGCCAGCCTCCGGAGTGATCCTAAACAAAGTCAAATACCTTTTTCGGGCGCCAGCCTTCAGGCTAGCAGGGAAATAATTTACTGCGATACCTGCTCCTTGGCTGCAAACATTGGGGGCACAGGGCTGGACTTGAAGCCGGTGCGCTTCATCTCTCCCCAGGAATTCTTGCCCCTGAACTTTTCCCAGTTTCCGAGAAGGGCTGCATATACTGTGATGGGATGAAAATAAAAAGGCTCCACCACCGCTGCGAAGAGCAGTTTCCTGAAGTCTTTCTTCCGGGCATACTGGCTGTAGGTAAACTCTTCCGAAAGCAATGCGAGGCAGGAGATCATCACCGCAAAGACATAGACCATCAGAACGATGAGGAAGAACAGCTGCCAGCTGATGAGTCCTGAGACTATCAGGTAGATGGTTACGACGATCCCCAGTACTTCCAGAATGGGGGCCAGGTATTCAAAAAAGGTCCAGTAGGGTACGCTGAGGAGCCCCAGCACCTTGTATTTCGGGTTGAGGAACATCTTTTTGTGTATCCATAGGGTTTCCATGGTGCCGCGGGTCCATCGGCTTCTTTGTTTCTTGAATACGGAAACCGTTTCTGGCGCCTCTGTCCAGCAGATCGGATCGGGAATATAAAATACGTTGTAAGGCAGCTTGTTGTCTATCATATAGCGCCTCATCCGCACCACCAGCTCCATATCCTCCCCTACGGTTTTGGTGTTGTATCCCCCCGCTTTTATGGCAATATCCTTATCAAACATTCCGAAGGCACCACTTATCAGAAGCAGTCCGTTCAGTTTGCTCCAGGCCATCCTGCCAAGCAGAAAAGCCCTGAGGTACTCAAGTACCTGGATGCGGGGCAGCATTTTGTCAGGCGCAGAAATATGAGTGAGGCGTCCTCCATCCGAGATACAGGAATTGGCTATACGCACCACCCCGCCCGTGGCGATCACCCGCTGGTCTGAAAGTTCCAGGTAAGGCTTGGCAAGCTTCAGCAGCGCATCCTTTTCAAGTATGCAGTCCACGTCTATACACACTACGTATGGGTTCTTTGAGAAATTTATTCCAACGTTCAGGGCATCCCCTTTTCCTCCATTGACCTTGTCAATGACGGTGAGTTTTTTGAACGACCGGTTCCTGGACCTGTACACCTGTTTTACTGCCTTGGTAGGAATATCCGCCTGCATTTCGTAGGCTACGGGTTCCAGCTCATAAGCCTCGATCATCAGGGCCAAGGTATTGTCCTTGCTCCCATCGTTCACCACTATCACCTCGTAGTTGTTGTAGTTGAGGGAAAGCAGCGACTGCACGTTTTCGTCGATGCTGAGGGCCTCGTTGTAGGCCGGAGCGATAAGGGACAGGTGGGGTGCCAGCTCTGAATTCAGGATCACCTGATAATTGACAAAGCTGTTTTTCTTCAGGTAGCTGCGCATGGTTCTGATGGAGATGACTCCCAGCAGCAGGTAGGAAAACATGATGGAAAACGCGAAGATCAGCATCAGGACATGATAGCTGTTCAGCAATCCAAGGACAACATCTCCAACTTCAACAGTGTACATTCAGGGCGTAGGGGCTATGTAATAAATTGAGTACAAACTTAGTACATAAACCTTTACGAAAATATGATTTTGCGCAGCTCATCGATAAAATTGTGAACTTTAACGAAAAAAGAGTTCCTGTTTAGTTTCCCCTACCCCGGGTCGGAGGGCAGGTCTCCTGTCACGGAAAGTTCTTCAAAAGTCCGCTTCGCCTCCTGACTCACCTGGCGGGAATCAGATTTTATGAGCCGTTTCACCGCCTTCAGGTGCTGCGACTGGTGGAAAAGGGAAAGCAAGCGGAGTCCGAACACCACGATGCTCTCGTTCCTGGCCTTCAGAAGGAACCCGAAATCGGGAACATCAGCGATATTGGCAGCCTTGATGGATTCCAGAAGGTTCAGCTGGATCCAATTGTCCAGCGGCGCCTGATAGTCCTTCAGCAGCCACAGGCCCTTCAGCCCCTTAAGATGGACCACCTCTATCAGGGCCACCATCTTTACGGTAGGATGGTCAGACTTTGTATGTTCCTGAATAATCGGGATGGCCTTCTTTACCTCCATCTCGCTCAGCTCCTGGATTCCTGCACATTTGAGATGCCATTTCCTGCTCCTTATCTTTTCGAAGGAAAGCTGAATCAGGCCCGATTCCTTATAACATCTCTGAAGGTTCAATGCAATCTCCCCACCATAGAGCTGGTGTAACTTGATAAGTTCCGTAAGAAACTGTTCCCTGTAGATCCTCCTTTTCCAGTTCCTGATGAATTCAGGCTCGCTCCTGAAATCCTTGATGCTTTTGCCATCAAAGGCTACAGAGAAAAGGGTGGCATCGATATGGGCGGTGTTTTTACTGAGATAATTCTCACGCCTTATCTTTTTGTTTCGGCTTAACAGGGCGAGGATAATGAAGGTCGCGATGCCTAGAAGGAGGACGAGAATACAGCTGAGCACCAGTAGGTCCAGCTCTCCTAATTCTATTTCCGGCAGGTACTCCATCTTCAGAATCTTAAGGTAGTGACGAGCTGCACATTGAACCTGTTCCTGAATTCCGAAGGCAGGTATTCTTCGTATTCATACATAAATACTGGCTGTACCAGAATATTTCCCGGGAGGCGGAACTGATGCTGGAGCCCGATGCGGTAGGCGCTGAGATCCTGAAAGTCCTGGGAGGTGTAAAAGCCGTAGGGGATGGCGCCGTACTGAAGGTCCAGCTGCCAGAAGGACTCCT